>JAOUEK010000010.1 GCA_029858755.1 Thermoleophilia bacterium | reverse complement strand
GCTCGCGACGCAGGCGGAGCGCGCAGTTGCGGCGGATCACCTGCCGCAGCACGGGATCCGGCACGAGCCGGCGCCGGAGCAGCGCGTCGCTGATCACGCGGCGGCGGCGCACGCCCACGCGACGATGATGAGCATCCGGTTAGGAACGGGGTTGTCCGCCCGGGAGCCCGGGTAGCATCGCTGCATGCCAACCTGCGTCGTCACCGGCGGGGCCGGCTTCCTGGGCTCCCATCTCTGCGAGGCGCTGCTGGAGCGAGGCAACCGCGTCGTCTGCATCGACAGCCTCGAGACCGGGTCGCTCGGGAACATCGAGCACCTCCGCGACGGCGCGTTCCACTTCATCGGCCACGACATCACCGAGCATATCCGCGTCGACGAGCCGGTCGACGTCGTGTACCACCTCGCCAGCCCGGCCAGCCCGATCGACTACCTGCGCCTGCCGCTCCTGACCCTCAAGGTGGGCTCCTACGGGACCCACAACGCGCTCGGGCTCGCCAAGGCCAAGCGCGCCCGCTTCCTGCTCGCCTCCACGAGCGAGGTCTACGGTGACCCCCAGGTGCACCCGCAGCCCGAGACCTACTGGGGGCACGTGAACCCCATCGGCCCTCGCGGGGTCTACGACGAGGCCAAGCGGTACGCCGAGGCGATGACGATGGCGTACCACCGCCAGCAGGGCGTCGACACCGCCATCGTCCGCATCTTCAACACGTACGGGCCGCGGATGCGCCCGCACGACGGTCGCGCGATCCCGACCTTCCTGCGCCAGGCGATCGACGAGAAGCCGCTGACCGTCTTCGGCGACGGCTCACAGACCCGCAGCTTCTGCTACGTCGACGATCTCGTCCGCGGGATCGTCCTGCTCGCCGAGTCCGGGGAGCACCTCCCCGTGAACATCGGCAACCCGTCGGAGAAGACCCTGCTCGAGCTCGCCGACGCCGTGATCCGCGTCACCGGCTCGTCGAGCCAGATCGTGTTCGAGGCGCTACCGGTGGACGACCCTCAGGTGCGACAGCCGGACATCACGCGAGCACGACAGCTGCTCGGCTGGGAGCCCGAGGTCGAGCTCGACGACGGCCTGCGCAGGACGCTCGCCTCCATCGGTCGGGACGCAGCGCGTGCGTAGGCTCGCGCTCCTGCTCGCCACGGCGGTGTACGCCGTGGCGCTCGTCCTTGCCCCGACCGCCGACGCCTCGCGCTTCCTCCGCATCGGCATCTACGACGACGCCGAGATCCTCTTCGGCAACCCGGACTACGTGTTCCCGATCTTGCAGCAGATGAGCACGAAGCTGATCCGCGCCAACCTGCGCTGGGGCGGCCCCAACGGCGTCGCCAACACGCGCCCGGGGAACCCCTCCGATCCCGCCGACCCGGCCTACGACTGGTCGGCCTACGACAGGACGGTGCTGCGTGGGAAGGCGATCGGCGCCGAGGTGATGCTCTCCATCGTCGGCACCCCCTCGTGGGCCAACGGCGGCAGGCCCTGGAACACGGCGCCCACCAAGGCGATCGACCTCCGGAGATTCGCGGTCGCGGCCGCACGGCGCTACAACGGCACGTTCGTCGGCCCTGACGGACGGCTGCCGGCGGTCCGGCTGTGGCTGGCCTGGAACGAGCCCAACAACCCCGTGTTCCTGCAGCCGCAGTACGCGCAGGTCGGCAGCCGCTGGGTGCTGCAGAGCGCCAAGGACTACGCGCGGATCTGCGACTCCATCGCATCGGGAGTGAAGTCGATCCAGCGGAAGGCGCGCGTCGCATGCGGTGTCACGGCGCCGCGGGGCAACAACAACCCGACCTCGAACAGGCCCTCCTCGTCCCCGATCACGTTCCTGCGGGCGATGAAGGCGGCCGGTGCGAGCGGGTTCGACGCCTATGCGCACCACCCGTACTACGGCACGCGCAACGAGACGCCCTCGACGCCTCCTCCGCAGGGGGCGCGAGGGCAGGCGGCGACCGCGGTCACGCTCGGGAACTTCGAGGTGCTCGCCAAGGAGGTGAAGCGCCTCTACGGCAACGTCCGGCTCTGGGTGACGGAGTACGGCTACCAGACGAGCCCGCCCGACCGGCTCTTCGGCGTCACCTGGGCCAATCAGGCCAACTACATGCGCGAGGCGTACCTCAAGCTGCGCGCCAACCCGAAGGTGGACGTCTTCGTCTGGTTCCTGCTCCGCGACGAGGCGCGGCTCGGCGGCTGGCAATCCGGCGTCTACACGCGCCGCTACATACGCAAGGACGCCCGCGAGGTGTTCGAGCAGATCTCGAGCGGCCGCATCCGTTAGCGCTCTTTCTCTTCTCGCAAGACCGGCATCCGCGGGGGCGGATGCCGGTCGCGCCAAGATCCCTGAAGGCGTCCGCTTCGCGGCCGCGGCTGGTTGGGTGGCCGATCGCGGTGGTCTTCCCCGCAGAGGCGCGGATCCGCCGGGCGGATCCTCGCCTCGCGAAGGTCCCTGAAGGCGTCCGCTTCGCAGCCGCGGCTGGTTGGGTGGCCGATCGCGGTGGTCTTCCCCGCAGAGGCGCGGATCCGCCGGGCGGATCCTCGCCTCGCGAAGGTCCCTGAAGGCATCCGCTTCGCAGCCGCAAACGGCGTGGATAGTCGCGGGTCTCGGCTGCGAGTCGTCGCGCGAGCGGGCGGTGGTTACCGGTCGCCGGATCCGAAGGAACGGCGGCGCTCGAGGTCGTCGGGGTCGACGAGCTGGCCGTCCCGCTCCACGTAGCCGCCCTTGCCGCCGACGACGAGCAGCACGAGGTCGTCGTCGCCCGCGTTCGACACCTTGCGTGGCGTCGTCGACTCGACGTGGCAGAGCCCGCCCGGCCCGAGCACGCGCTCCTCGTCCCCGACCTCGAACCGCGCCGTGCCGCGGTGCACGAAGTACAGCTCGTCCTGCACGTCGTGGTAGTGGGCGAACCCCTCGTGCCCGGGCGGATAGACGATCACGTTGATCCCGAACGCGGTCACGCCGAGCGCCTGTCGCACCTTGCGGAAGCCGTACCCCTCGCCGAGCTCGTCGATCGAGCTGAAGCCGTGGCTCACGACGCCCTCCTCTCCAGGTGGTCGATGGTCAGGCGCAGGCCCTGCTCGAAGCCGACGGACGGCTCGTACCCGATCGTCGCGCGGGCGAGCGTGACATCCGCCCAGGACTGCAGGACGTCTCCGGGCCGCGGCGGCGTGTGCTCGCGCGAGACGGGCTTCCCCAGCAGGCGGCCGATCGTCTCCGCGAGCGTGCTCACCGTCTCCGATCCGCCCGCGGCGACGTTGAGCACCGTCCCCGCCGCGCCGTCGGCGTCCGCGGCGAGCAGGTTCGCGTCGACGACGTTGGAGACGTACGTGAAGTCACGCGACTGCTCGCCGTCCCCGTGGATCGTCACGGGCTCGCCGGCGGCGATCGCCCGGATGAACAGCGGCACCACGGCGGCGTACTGTGAGCCGGGGTCCTGCCTCGGCCCGAACACGTTGAAGTAGCGCAGCGCGACCGTCTCCAGGCCGTAGACGCGCCAGAACGTGACGCAGAACCGCTCCGCGGCCAGCTTGGCGACGGCGTACGGCGAGATCGGGTTCGCCGCCTGCGACTCGACGCGCGGGAAGGTGCCGCCGTCGCCGTACACCGAGGACGACGAGGCGGCGACGACGCGCCGCACGCCCTCGTCGCGGGCGGCGAGCAGCACGTTGAGCGTTCCCTCCACGTTCACGGCGCTGGACGTCAGTGGATCCTGCACCGAGCGCGGCACCGAGCCGAGCGCACCCTGGTGGAACACCACCTCGACGCCGCGCACGGCGGTGTGGACGCGCTCGTAGGAGCGCAGGTCGCCCTCGACGACCTCGACGTCGTCGGCGAGCTCGAGGAGGTTCCCGCGCAGGCCCGTGGAGAAGTTGTCGAGCACGCGCACGCGGTGGCCCCGCTCCAGCAACGCGCGGACGAGGTTCGAGCCGATGAAGCCGGCGCCCCCGGTGACGAGCGCGAGGGCGGCGCTCACGATGCACGCTCGGCGACGACGTGGTAGTTGGCGGCGAGCGTCCCCGGCCGCGGCTCCCGGAGGAGCGACACACGCCGGTCGAGCGCGCGGCCGAGCCGGTTGATCGCGGACACGGCCCCGCCACGCAGGAAGCGGAGCGGGGTGCGGCGCAGCACGTGCTCGACGTAGATCGCGTTCAGCATCGCCAGCGACGCCGCGGTGCCGGCGCCGGGTGTCACCCTAACCGACGCCCAGTCGCCGTTCTCGCGGAGCAGCCGCTCGAGGCCGGTGTGCGTCCAGCGCCAGTGGTCGACGGGAGCGGGGTGGAAGACGTAGGTGCCGTGGGTGGAGAGCAGCACCCGTCCCCCGGGGCGGGTGACCCGGGCGAGCTCTCGGACACCCTGTGCTGGATCGTCGACGTGCTCCAGCACCTGGGCGCAGAGCACGACGTCGAACGACGCGTCCTCGACGGGCAGGGCCTCGATCGGGCCGCGCAGCTCGGCCAGCGGGTTCGCCACCGGGTCGACGCCCACGTGCTCGGCCGCGTACGGGGCGAACAGGTCGCGGTAGGGCTTCTCACCGCAGCCGACGTCGAGCAGCCGGTAGCGCCCGAGCGCGTCGAAGGCGAGCCTTGCCTCGGCGGAGAGCCAGCGCACGAGCGGCTCCCGCACCGCGTAGGTCGGCATCGAGAGCGGAGGATCGAGGCGCGGGTCAGCCACGGACGCTCGTGAGCCCGAGGGCGACGAAGGTGAGCGCGGCGAGCGGGATCCCGGGGACGAGCCCGACGCCCGCCCAGACGCCGGCGGCGACGAGCAGCCACGCCAGCCCGACGAGCGGGATCGGAGAGCCACGCGCCCCGCGCAGCGCGGCCGCGACCGCGACCACGAACAGCGCCACGAGCGAGGCGAGCCCGATCACCCCCATGTCCGCCGGCACCTGCACGTACAGGCTCTGCACGCCCCACGGCCTGCCCGGCGAGGGAAACGCCTCGGCCGGCTCGTCCGGGAAGCGGCGGCGCGCGTCGTCGAGGTAGGGGGCATAGGCCCACTCCTCGCTCGACGCCTGCCAGCCGACGCCGGCCACCGGGTGGTCGAGCCAGATGCGCGCGCCGATGTAGGCGAGCAGCGTCCGCTGCGCGTAGCTCTCGATCCCGGTGTCGGCGCCGCGATCGCGGATGCCGAGGAACTCGGCGAAGCGGGTGATCGTGTCGGCCCGCATCACGGCTGTGCCGGCCGTGACGACGACCAGGATCCCCGCGGTGGCGAGCGCGCGGCGTCCGTCGATGCCCTGTACGGCACGCAGGACGAGGACCAGGGTTGCGGCGCCGAGCCAGATGCCCGCGACCCCCGTCATCGCGCCGGAGAGCACGAGGCCGAGCGCGCCGGCGGCCAGCGCGGCGATCGTCCACCGCTTCCCGAGGAGGGGCCGCCCGTCGGCGAGCAGGAGTGCCGCCACGCCGAGCGTGAGCGCCGCGCCGCTGAGCGCCGCGAAGTCGTGGATGCCGACGAAGGACGGCTCGCGCTGCCCGGGCCGCTTGCCCTGGAACTCCGCCACCACGCCCACGAACTGCAGCAGCCCCCAGGCCGTGGCGGCCGCGCTCCAGAGCACGACCGCCCGGAGCAGCGGCACGGCGTCCCCGGCGCCGCGGACGACGAGCACGACAGCGGGCAGCAGCAGCGCGTACCAGGCCAGCTTGAGGGCGCTGACCACGTGCGGCGCGTACGCGTACTCCTCGCCGAGCACGGCGGGCGTGGCGAGGGCGAGCAGCGACAGCGCCGCGAACACGCCCGCGGCCGCGAGCACCCAGCGTGCTCGCCGCAGCGGCCCGAAGCCCTCGCGCCGCCCGCGGAGCGCCGCCGCCACGGCCACCGCGGCAATGGCCGCGTCGGCGAGCGTCACGTCGACGGTGGTCGAGGCGGCGGCGATCGACACGTGCGGCTGGTACGTGGCGTGCAGGAAGAGCGGCGGCACGGCCGCGGCCAGCACCAGGGCCTCTACCGGTGCGCCAGCCGCCAGGTCGCGAACGCGCGCCGCGAGGGTCGGGCGGCTCGAGACAGGCTGCGCCGTCACCGGCGCACTGTAGACCACCTGCCGGTGGCCCTCTCGCGCGGGCCGGGGCGCCGCCAGGGCGCGCTCTACACTGGCCTGCGAGATGCGCTCCCGCCTGCTCTGGCGACGCTCGACGACCGCCGCCGGCCTCTATGCAGCGGTCGTCTTCGGGCTCCTCGGCACGATCGTCGCGGCGAACGTCCTCGGCCTCGCCGAGTTCGGCGTCTTCGCGACGGCGCTGGCAGCTGCGTCGTTCTTCCAGACCCTGCTCGACCTCACGGTCGAGGACTCGCTGACGAAGTTCGGCTTCCGCTACGTCTCGCGGGAGGAATGGGGCAAGCTGCGCCGGCTCTTCCGGCGCGCCCTCGAGCTGAAGCTGGCGGGCGGTGCGGTCGCCGGGCTCGCGCTCGTCGTCCTCTCACGCTTCGCAGACGACGTCTTCGACACGAGCGGCCTCCAGGCCGCGCTGCTCGCGGTCGCCGCCCTGCCGTTGGCCCAGGCGCCCGAGAACGTCGCCGGCACCGCGCTCCTGCTCCGCGGGCGCTACGACGTGCGCGGCGCCTACCTCGCGCTCTCGATGGCACTGCGCCTCGCCGCGATCGCGGTCGGCGTCCACTTCGGGGTCTGGCAGGCGCTGGCGCTCGTCGTCGTCGCACAGGCGGCGTCGACCGCCACCGTGTCGCTGGTCGGGCGCTCCGCGTTGCGCCGCTTCCCCTCGTCTCCGCCGGTGTCGCTCGGGGAGGATCGCCGCCCGATCGTCTCCTTCGTGCTCGGCTCCAGCCTCGCCACCGGCGTCGTCTCGCTGCGCACGACGCTGGCGCCGCTCGTGCTCGGAGTCGTCGCCGGGACGAACGCCGTCGGCCTGTTCCGGGTGGCGCAGGCGCCGCAGAGCGGGCTCACCGCCGCCACGGCGCCCGTGCGCCTCGTCCTGCTCACCGAGCACACGCGGGAGTGGGAGCGCGGCCGCGAGAGCGCCGTGATGGCCGCCGTTCGCGCGTACACGACGCGGGCGGCCGCGCTGATGGCGGTCGCGGTGCCCGTGTTCTTCGTGCTGATGCCGTGGCTGGTGCGGACGTTCTTCCGCGACGATGCCTATGAGGCCGCGATCACGGCCGCGCGCATCGTCCTCTTCGCGGGCGCGATCCAGGTGATTCTCGGCTGGTCGAAGTCCCTGCCCACCACCATCGGCCGTCCCCGGTTGCGGGTGATCACCCACGGCGTCGAGGCCGTGGTGCTACTGCCTCTCGTCGCCGTGCTCGGCGCGGAGTGGGGCGTCACGGGGGCCGCGGTGGGCGTGCTCCTCTCCGCCGTCGCCTTCGCTGCGACGTGGGCCGTGCTCCTGGTGGGCGTCCGCGCGGACGTCCGCGGGCGGCGGGACGGCGTCGTCGAGGGCGTCTCGCTTCCGTGAACGTCGTGGTGGTGAGCGGGATCTGGCCTCCCGACGTCGGCGGGCCGGCGGTGCACGCCCCGGCGTTGGCGGGCCACCTCGCCGGACGCGGTCACGGGGTCGAGGTGGTGACGACCGCCGACCGGCCTCCCGCGCCGCGCCCCTACCGTGTGCATCGGATCGCCCGCACGCTTCCCGCCGGGTTGCGCCATCTCGCAGCCGCGATCGCCGTGGCACGCGCGGCGCGCCGCGCCGACGTCGTCTACGCGACCGGCATGGTGCGCCGTGCGGCGTTGGGGACGGCTCTCGCTCGACGCCCGCTGGTGGTCAAGCTCGTCGCCGACGAGGCGTACGAGCGCGCCCGGCGCCGCGGCCGCTTCCACGGCACGCTGGAGGAGTTCCAGGAGCGGCGGCCGGGAGCGCGCTCGCGGGTGCTGCGAGCGACGCGCACGTGGGCGCTCGCCCGCGCACAGGCGGTGATCTGTCCGAGCGCGTACCTGCGCGAGATCGCGCTCGGCTGGGGCCTCGACCCGGAGCGCGTCTCCGTCGTGCCGAACGCTGCCCCCGCCGTGCCCGAGTTGCCCGACCGGGCGGAGCTGCGGGCGGAGCTCGGCCTGGACGGCCCGACGCTCGCCTTCGCGGGCAGGCTGACCGCGCAGAAGTCCCTGGACGTCGCGCTGGCATCGCTCGTCGAGGTGCCCGAGGTGGCGCTCGCCATCCTCGGCGACGGGCCCGAGCTGACGGCGCTCGAGGCGTGCGCGGCCGAGCTCGGCCTCGGCGGGCGTGTGCGGTTTCTCGGCGCCGGCACACGCGACGACGTGCTCCGCGTGTTCCGAGCCGCCGACGCCGCGCTCGTCGCCTCCTCCTGGGAGAACTTCCCGCACACCGTCGTGGAGGCGCTCGCCGTGGGCACGCCCGTGATCGCGACGGCCGTCGGAGGCGTGCCGGAGGTCGTCGAGGACGGGATCAACGGGCTGCTCGTCCCGCCGGGCAACGCGGCCACGCTCGGCACCGCCGTCGCTCGCCTCGTCCGCGAGCCGGGGCTTCGCGAGCGTCTGGCCGAGGCGGCCGCCCCGTCGGTCGCGGCGCTCGCCGAGGGGCCGCTGCTCGCGCGGATCGAGGCGATCCTCGAGGAGGCGGCACGCCGATGAGCCCGACGCTGCTGATGGCCGGCCGCACCCGCTACGGCCTGCCGCTGTCGCCCTCGCTGGCGCGGAAGTTCGACGCGCTCGAGCAGAAGCTCGACGTGCACGTGCTCGCGGCGGCGCGGCGTGGCGGCGTGCAGCAGCAAGACCCGCGGTTCACGCTCGTGCGGCCGTCCCCCGTCCTCGACGGGCCGCTCTTCTACCTCCGCCTCCCGTTCCTCGTGGCGCGCGAGCTGCGGCGCCGCAGGCCGGACGCGGTGCTCGTGCAGGGCGCGCCCGAGACGGCGCTGGCGCTCCTCGGCCGCCGGCTCTCGCGCGTCCCGAGCGCCGTCATCCTCGACCTCCACGGCGACCCGCGGGCACCCACACGGCTGTACGGGTCGCCGCTGCGCCGGCTGCTCGCGCCGCTCGCAGACGCGCTCTCGCGCTACGCGGTGCGCCACGCGGACGGCGTGCGCACCCTTTCGCCCTTCACGTCGCGGGTCGTGCGCGAGCTAGGGGTCGAGCCGGCAGGCGAGTTCGTCGCCTTCATGGACCTGGAGACGTTCTCCGAGCGGCCGCCGGCACCGCTGCCGGAGACGCCGCAACTCCTCTTCGTCGGCGTGCTCGAGCGCTACAAGGCCGTGGACGTGATCGCCGACGCGTGGCGGCGAGCCGCTCCGCGCGTACCCTCCGCGCGACTCCATCTCGTCGGCGAGGGCACGATGCGCGCCGTCCCCGAGGCCCTCGTCGCCGAGCTCCCGGGACGGGTGCGCTGGACGCCGAGGCTGACCACGCCCGACGTCGCGGCTGCGATGGACGACTCCACCGCGCTCGTGCTCGCCTCGCGCTCGGAGGGGCTGCCGCGGATCGCCGTCGAGGCGTTCTGCCGCGGTCGCGCCGTGCTCGGCGCGCGCGCGGGCGGCATCCCCGACATCGTCGTCGACGGCGAGAACGGGCTGCTCGTCCCGGGCGAGGATCCAGATGCGCTGGCAGACGCGATGGTGCGCCTGCTCACGGAGCGGGGGCTGGCGGAGCGCCTCGGCGCCGGCGCCCGGCGGGACGTCGAGCGCTGGCGCGCGACCCCCGAGCAGCACGCGCAGAGCACGCGCGAGCTCGTCGACCGCGTCAGCGGCGCCGGGGGCGGGACGTGAGGCTCGTCGTCGTCACGCAGGAGATCGACCCGGCGAGCCCGGTGCTCGGGGCGACCGTCGCCAAGGTGCGCGCGCTCGCCGAGCGCTGCGACGAGGTGGTGGTGCTCGCGGACCGTGCCGTCGAGGGCGCCCTGCCCGCGAACTGCCGTGTGCGCCTCTTCCGCAGCCCGCTGCGCGCCGGGCGCGGCGCACGCTTCGAAGTCGCCCTTGCGCGCGAGCTCGCACGCAGGCCCCGGCCGGCCGCGGTGCTCGCGCACATGTGCCCCATCTACGCCGTCCTGGCGGCGCCGCCCTCACGGCCGCTCGGCGTCCGCGTCCTCCTCTGGTTCACGCACTGGCGGTCGAGCCGCCTGCTCGCCGTCGCCGAGCGGGCCTCCAACGCCGTGCTCACCGTCGACCCCCGCTCCTTCCCGCTCCCGTCGACGAAGCTGCGGGCGATCGGCCACGGCATCGAGCTCGACGGGTTCCCCTGCGTCGACCGCACGCCGCGAGACGGGCTCGAGGTCGTGGCGCTGGGCCGCACCTCGCCGGCCAAGGGGCTGGAGGTCGTCGTCCGCGCCGCCGCCCTCGAGCCCTCGCTGCGGGTGCGGCTGGTCGGCCCCTCGCTGACCCCGGAGGAGCGAGCCCACCGATCCGCGCTCGAGCGGCTCGTCGCCGAGCTCGGCGTCGGCGACCGCGTCACCGTGAGCGGTCCGGTGCCGCGCGACGAGGTGCCCGATCTCCTCGGCGGCGCGGACGCCCTGGTCAACAACATGCGCGCGGGCGCCACGGACAAGATCGTCTTCGAGGCGGCCGCGACCTGCCTCCCCGTGCTCGCGTCGAACCCCGCCCTCGACACGCTGCTGCCGCCGGAGCTCCGCTTCGAGCGCGACGACCCGTCGAGCCTGGTGGCCCGGCTGCGCTGGCTGGCGGGAGCCGATCGGCCTGCCATCGGCCGGGAGCTGCGCGCCGGCGTCGAGCGCATGCATTCCGTGCGCGCGTGGGCCGACGCGGTGATCGAGGTGGCGCAGGGGTGAGCGGCACGGTCGTCCTCCACGTCGCCAAGGCGTCGGGCATCTCCGGCTCGGAGGCACACCTCCTGCTGCTTCTGCCGCAGCTCCGCGAGCGCGGGTGGGACGTTCGCTTCCTCCTCTTGCACGAGGACGAGCCAGGGGCGTGGGAGCTCGCAGCCCGCCTCGACGGCGCCGGCGTCCCCGTGCAGCGCGTGCGCCTGTCGCGAGCCGCCGATCCGCTCGCGTTCGGCCGCGTGCTGCGGGTGGTGAGGCGTCAGCGGCCGGCGATCCTGCACACCCATCTCGTCCACGCCGACTTCCACGGCCTGCTCGCCGGCCGGCTTGCGCGGGTGCCCGTGCTCGCGAGCACCAAGCACGGCTTCAACCCGTTCCGGGCCTCGCGCGCCTTCGCCGCCGCCGACCGCGTCGTCGGCCGGCTCGTCGACCTGCACATCGCGATCTCGGGCGGGCTCGCGCGCTACCTGGCCGACACAGAGGGGTTCGCCGAGCAGTCGTTCGAGGTCGTCCACTACGGCATCGTCCCCGGGCCCGAGCCGTCGCCACCCCCCGACGCGCCGCGCGTGGCCGTGGTCGGCCGCCTGATCCCCATCAAGGGGCACCACGTGCTCCTCGAAGCGGCAGCCGCCGCCGTGCGCGAGCTACCGGGCCTCGAGGTGGAGATCGCCGGCGCAGGGCCGCTGGACACGGAGCTGCGCGAGCGCGCCACCGCGCTCGGGCTCGACGGCAAGGTGCGGTTCCTGGGGCACACGCCGGCGGCCGAGGTGATCGAGCGCGCCGCCGTCGTCGCCGTGCCGTCGCTCGGCGAGGGCTTCGGCATGGTCGCGCTCGAGGCGATGGAGCGCGGCCGCGCGGTGGTGGCCAGCGACGTCGGCGGGCTGCCCGAGATCGTCGCCGACGGCACGACGGGGGTGCTCGTCCCGGCCGGTGACGCCGCTGCGCTCGCGGCCGCCCTCGTCGACCTCGCCGGCAATGCAGAGCGCGTGCGTGCGTTCGGCGAAGGCGGGCGCGCGCGGGCGCTCGACGCCTTCCCGCAAGACCGGTGTACGGGCCGTACGGAGGAGCTCTACGAGGCGGCGCTACGCCGGAAGGGCCTGTCCCCCCGAAGCTGACGCTCGGCCAGCTGCCACGCACGGGCGAGCGCGAACGCGGCGAGCACGGCGAGCAGCAGATCGAACGGGGCCCGGTAGCGCACGGTGCCGGCGAAGACCATCGCCACCGCCGTGTTCGTCCCCAGCAGGAGCAGCGCCAGCGCGACGAAGTGCGCGGGCGCGAGGAACAGCCCCCAGAGCGCGAGCCCGTAGACCGCCACCATGAACACGGGCTCGACGACGTCGCGGCCGAAGGCAGCGGCCCCGCCGCCGGCCGTGTCGGCGGTCTCGGTGGTGAACGTGGGGCGCCAGAGCATCCCCACCGCCTGCGCGGCCAGCCGGGCCTTCTCCCCGGGCTGGTCGCGCCAGAAGTCGATCACCTCGTCTCGGTAGAAGCGCATCTGGGCGCACTCGTCGACCGCCCGGGCGGCGGCCGGGGAGATCTCGGCCGCGCGCTCCGGCCAGGGCGGCACCCCGGGCAGCTCGGGGACGTCGTCGATCCAGCCGCCGCGCGCGAGGACGTCGTACGTGCTCGCGTTGTTGGCCTTCCAGAGCGCGCGGGCGTCGGTCGTGATCGCGACACAGCCGATCTGCGTCTCGTTCCTGAAGACCCACGGCGCCAGCGCCGCGCCGGCGAAGACGAGGACGAGCCCGACGCCGACGATCGCCTCGAATCGGGGCCGGACACGCCAGATGAGGTACGGCGCGAGCACGACCGGCAGCACGAGCAGGCGTGCGTTGCCGAGGATCGCCACCCCGCACACCGCGCCGACCGCGCAGGCGATCGGCACGGAGCGCCGCTCGTAGGCGGCGAGGGCGAGCAGCGTCAGCAGCGCGACGAGCAGCCCGTCGAGGATCTCCCGGTTGACGTGGACGTCGTGCCACACGACGTACGGGTGCAACGTGGCGATCAGCCCCGCGACGACGCCGATCCCGACCGAGCGCAGCCGGCGCCCGATCTCCACGACGAGCAGCGCCGTGACCACGGCGACGACGATCTGCGCGATGCCCACGACGACCCAGGAACGATCGAGCGGCCAGTAGAGGCCGGCCAGGAAGAAGGCGTAGAGCGGCTGCGTGTAGGCGGAGGGGACGTCGGGCAGGAAGCCGAAGGTCCCGCTCGAGGCGAGCGTGCGCGCGAACGTGTCGCTCTTCTCCACGAACTCCTCGAGGATCGTCCCCCGCTCGAGCAGGAGCACGACCAGCCTCGGCAGCGCGGCGGCGAGGCCGACGACCAGGTAGGCCTCACGCCGTCCCCATTCCGACGGGCGTGGTATGCGTTCGCGCAGAGTGGACACGTCGGGGAAACGGTACGCG
Source organism: Thermoleophilia bacterium (assembly GCA_029858755.1). Classification (GTDB taxonomy): domain Bacteria; phylum Actinomycetota; class Thermoleophilia; order Gaiellales; family Gaiellaceae; genus Gaiella. Next base: position 495 of record JAOUEK010000010.1, on the reverse strand, counting down.
GTGGTCTCCTGCCACGTCGAGCGGCCTCTCGACGATCATGTGTGGGCGGCGTTCGCGCGCGTCCAGGAGCGGCGTCCCGGAGGCTTCGCGGTCGCCGCGCTGCTGCGGCCCCCCGATGTGACCGCGGGAGAGGACGAGCGCGTGTGGCTCGAGCGCGCTCACGCCTGCGCCGGCCGTGGGCCGCTCGGCCACCACACACACTGGACGAGCCCGACCCACGCCCGGCCGACGACGGAGACCGGCGACCCGGGTGCTCGGGTGCTGCACGAGGGCCGACGGCTGCGCGAGCACGGGGTCGAGGCCACGCTCTTCTGCGGCGGCGGCTGGTACACCGACGCGTCCGTTGCCGCTGCGTGCGCCGCGCTCGGCTACTCCGACTGCACACCGCGCGCGAGGAGGCCGCCCTCTCTCGACGGCGACGCGGCCTGGGCCGAGCTCGCCGCTCCGGCCCGCCTGCGCCTCGCCTCGAGGCGCGTGCTGGTCGCCGTGCCGACG
>JAOUEK010000339.1 GCA_029858755.1 Thermoleophilia bacterium | reverse complement strand
GGAGGTGGTGAAAGACCTCCTCGTGGCCTGCCTCGTGGCGAGCTTCCTGATCACCATGAACACGGCCACCGCCGACGGGGGACGCGCGCTCTACGGCATCTCGCGGGACGGGATGACGGTCAAGCAGCTCGGGGTGCTGAACCGCTTCGGCGTGCCCGGCACGGCGATGACCGCGGACATGATCGTGAACATCCTGCTCGTGCTGCTCGTGGGGAACATCTTCGGCGTCCTCGCCGCGAGCAACCTCGGCTACGTGCTCGCGCACATGTTCGCGATCTCGGGCTTCGTCCTGTTGCGCAAGGACAGACCGAACTGGCCGAGACCGATCAAGCTCTCCGCGATCTGGGTGCCGATCGGGGGAGTGCTCGCAGTCTTCTGCCTCGTGCTCACCGTGGTCGGGTTCGGCTACTTCCAGAACGCGCCCGGCGGCTACGGCGACACGAAGGAGAAGGTGATCGGGCTCGCCGTCCTCGGCATCGGCCTGCTGCTCTTCTTCGTCCGCCGCATCGCGCAGGACAAGGAGATGCCGCACTGGCGCGAGGAGACGCCCACGATGCCGAGCTAGCGCGTCGGCCCGGGCAGACCCGCCTCACGCAACGCGCCGGCGCCAGCCGGCGCGTTGCGCCTTTACGGGGGCAGAGCGGGCCGACGGATCGTGGTCGCCCTGCCGCCGACGGCTCGCCGTGCGCAGCGACGCATCCCGAGTGGCGACGTGAGAGAGTTCCCGGCGAGGCGACGACCTGTCAGGAGGACACATGAGCGAGATCATCCGCACCGCCTTCGACGCGCCGCAGCGCGCCCTCGGCGGCGACCTCGTCGACTGGGAGGGCTGGTACTGGCCGAACCACTTCGGCGACCCCCTCGCCGAGCACCACGCGGTCCGCAAAGACGTCGGCGTCTGGGACGCCTCGCCGCTTCGCAAGTGGTACTTCCGCGGCCCCGACGCCCTGCGCGGCGCGGACTACGCCTTCACCAACGACATGGCCTCACTCGAGGTCGGGCAGGTGCGGTATGCGCCGTTCTGCGACGAGCACGGGAAGATGGTCGGCGACGGCACCGTCTTCCGCGTCGCCGACGACCAGTGCCTCGTCGTCACCGCGCTCGACTCCGACCTCGACCACTTCAAGACCGTCCTCGACGGGATGGAACTCGAGATCGACGCGATCACGCCCGACAGCCCGCAGCTCGGCCTCAACGGGCCGCGCTCGCGCGAGCTGCTGCAGGGGCTGACGAGCGCCGACGTCTCGTCACTCCGCTACTTCCGCTTCTTGCCGGAGCAGGTCGAGGTCGGGGGCGTCCTCTGCTGGGTCTCGCGGACCGGCTACTCGGGTGAGCTCGGCTACGAGCTCTACTGCGCGCCGGACGGCGCCGAGCGGCTCTGGGGGGCGGTCACCGGCGCAGGGGCGAGGCCGTACGGGCTCGCCGCCGTGGAGACGATCCGGATCGAGGCGGGGCTCATCTTCATCGGCTACGACTACTTCCAGCACGAGACGAGCCCGTACGACGTCGGGCTCGACCGGCTGATCCGCCTGGACAAGGCCGACTTCGTCGGCAAGGCGGCGCTCGAGGCGGTAGCGGCCGAACCGCCGAACCGCTTCGTCACGCTCGTCGTGGACGGGGGCGTGCCGGAGTACGGGGCGGCCGTGACGAAGGACGGCGAGCAGGTGGGGACGCTGACGAGCCCGTGCGAGAGCCCGACGCTCGGCACGGTGATCGGGCTGACCGTGCTCCGCTCCGACCTCGCACGGGAGGGTGAGCGCGTCGACGTGGCGGTCGAGGACGGCACCGCGCCGGCCACCGTCAGCTCCGTCCCAATCTACGACCCGCAGAAGACGCGGCCGCGCGCGTAGCTGGTAAGGAGTGGGTGCCTGACGGACGTCATGCACCCACTACCTCTCCTACCCACCCGGCAACCCCGAAACGATCCCGAGCAACACGAGCCCGGCCAACACGAGGGCGATCCCGGCCCACTGCGTCCGGGCCGGCCGCTCGTGCAGGAGCGCCACACCGGCCGCGACGGGCACCAGTGCGTACGGAGCGGAGGCCGCCGCCACGATCGCGGTGTCGGCGTGCGTCGTGCCCACGTTGAAGCACACGTACCCACCGGTGTCGAGCACGGCGAGGAGCGCGATCGCGCCGAGCACCAACGGGCGCCGGTCGGGCGGGCCCAGGGCACGGGTCACGCCGGCCTGGCCGACCAGCCAGAGAAGCGAGAAGGCACGAGCCAGCAGGATCGGCGCGAGCCAGCCGAGGTCGTCGCTGCGGTAGGCGACGCCGAAGACGAAGGTACCGATCAGCACCATCGTGACGACGGCGAGCACGATCCCGAGCGCCTGCGCCCGCGCCGGGTGCCCGACGCCGCGTGGATCGACCGACGCGAGCGCGACTCCCCCGAAGGAGACGACGATCGCGAGGAGCTCGGCCGTCGACAGCCGCTCGTCGAGCACGACCACCGCGAGCAGCACCGTCACCACCGCGTACCCGGAGACGATCGGGCTGACGATGGAGATGGGGCCGATCCGGAGCGCGCCGTAGAACGCGACGTACGAGCCCCAGCCGAGGGTGCCGATCAGGGCGAACAGCGGCAAGTCGTCCACGCCCACGCCGTCGAGCGCCCCGGTGGCCAGCGCGAGGGCGGCGAGAAGAGCGGTTGCCACGACATGGAAGCCGACGACGGTGCGGAGCGTGCCGACCGTGCGCGCGGCCCGGGCGGCGACGTAGTCGGCGAGGCCCCAACAGAGGGCGGCCCCGAGCCCGAGCGCGACGCCCACCTCAGCCCGCGTGGGTCTGCGGCCGGCGCACAGCGGCATCGTACTGCGGCTTCGGGAGGAAGGTGGACGGGGTCAATCAGGGCCTGCGGGCGTCTCGCCCGACGCGGGGCCGTGGCATGCGCCAGCCAGCCCACCGCCGGAGGCTCCCTGCCGGTTCACGGTTGCATTCGGGTGCGCAGGGATCAAGAATCGATCGACCCGCTCCCCGCAGAGGAGGCCTAGCGAGATGGCGCGCGATCCCAAGCACGACATCCTCTTCGAGCCGATCAAGATCGGCCCGAAGACGATGAAGAACCGCTTCTACCAGGTGCCCCACTGCAACGGCTTCGGCTCCGAGAAGCCGTTCAGCCAGGCGTTCTTCCGGGCAGGCAAGGCGGAGGGAGGCTTCGGGGGCGTGGCGACCGAGTACTGCTCGATCTCGCCGGAATCCGACGACACGCACCGCATGTCGGCCCGGCTCTGGGACGACGACGACATCAAGAACCTGTCGCTGATGTGCGACATGCTCCACGAGTACGACTGCCTCGCGGCGGCCGAGCTCTGGTACGGA
>JAOUEK010000337.1 GCA_029858755.1 Thermoleophilia bacterium | reverse complement strand
CGCATCGACGGCAGGAATCTCGCCGCCTACACGCGCGATTCGCTGCGCCGCGAAATCGGCATCGTGCTGCAGGATACGGTGCTGTTCGGCGCCAGCATCCGCGAAAACATCGCCTACGGAAGGCCCGACGCGACGCCCGAGGAGATCGAGCAGGCGGCGCGCGCGGCGCAGGCGCACGACTTCATCGAGGCGCTGCCGCACGGGTACGACACGGTGATCGGCGAGCGTGGGATCACGCTCTCGGGCGGGCAGCGGCAGCGGCTCGCGATCGCGCGCGCGCTCCTGATCGACCCGCGCATCCTCGTCCTCGACGACGCGACCGCGTCGGTCGATGCGACCACCGAGGCGCGGATCCGCGTCGGGCTCACCGAGGCGATGCGCGGCCGGACGACGATCATCATCGCCCACCGGCTCTCCACGATCCAGCTCGCCGACGAGGTCGTCGTGCTCGAGCGGGGCCGCATCGCCAGCCGGGGCACGCAGGAGGAGCTGTTGGCGACGAGCGCCGTCTACCGTGAGCTGCACGAGCACGGCCTGATCGCCGGGCTCCTGGAGGAGTCGGCGTGAAGGTCTGGCAGCCCGGGAGCCATCTCTCCGAGGAACGCGGGGGCGAGGTTCGCGACTGGTCGTGGCAGCGCACGCGCCGCCGGATCGGGCTCCTCGCGCGGCTGACGCTCCCGTACCGTGGCCGCACCGCCCTCGCGGTCTCGACGCTGCTCGCCTACACGCTCGTCGCGCTCGCGCCGCCCTACCTGGCGAAGCTCGCGATCGACCAGGGCATCGCGGAGGCCGACCTCGGTCGGCTGACCACGATCGTGATCGTGTTCCTGGTGGCCGCGGTCGCCGCGCTCGCGCTCTCGTCGGCGAACACGTACCTCACCGGCTGGGTCGGCGAGCGCATGCTCGCCGACCTTCGCAACAGGCTCTTCCGCCATCTGGAGGGGCTGTCGATGGGGTTCTACGAGCGCAACCGCGCGGGCGTGATCATCAGCCGGATCACGAACGACGTCGAGGCGCTCGACCAGCTCGTCACCGACGGCGTCACGAGCCTCGTGCAGAACACGCTGCTGCTCCTCGGCAGCGCCGTCGTCCTCTTCTTCCTCGACTGGCGGCTCGCGCTCGCGACGCTGACCGTGCTCCCGCTGATGGCGGCCACGACTGCATGGTTCCGCCGCCGCTCCAATCGTGCCTACCGCGACGTCCGCGAGCGGCTCGGGCTCGTCACCGCCACGCTGGCCGAGGACATCGCGGGCATGCGCGTCGTCCAGTCGTTCACGCGTGAGCCCGTGCAGGAGCGGGCGTTCCGCGGCGTCAACGACCGCTACCGCGCCGCCAACCAGGAGACGGTCGTCCTCAACGCGATCTACTTCCCCACCGTCGACCTGCTCTCGTCCGCGGCGATCGCGATCGTCTTCGGCTACGGCGGCTGGCTCGTCTACCACGGCGACGTGAGCGCCGGCACCCTCTTCGCATTCGCGCTCTACGTCTCGAACTTCTTCGACCCCATTCAGCAGCTCTCGCAGCTCTACAACACGTTCCTCTCCGCGATCGCCGCGCTCGACAAGATCGTCGGCGTGCTCGACGAGGAGCCGCAGGTCCGCGACGCTCCCGACGCGCACGAGCTGCCGCGAATCGAGGGTCATGTTCGCTTCCACGCCGTCCGCTTCGGCTACGGGCCGGGGCTCCCGGAGGTGCTGCACGGCCTCGAGCTCGACGTGCGCGCGGGGACGACGGTGGCGCTCGTCGGCCACACGGGCGCTGGCAAGTCGACGATCGCGAAGCTGCTCGCCCGCTTCTACGACCCGTTGCAGGGCCGGATCACGATCGACGGTCACGAGCTGACCGCCGTCAGCCAGCACTCGCTGCGCCGGCAGCTCGGGATCGTCCCACAGGAGGGCTTCCTGTTCGGCGGCACCGTCGCCGAGAACGTCGCCTTCGGCCGCCCCGACGCGACCCGGGACGAGATCGAGTCCGCCACCCGGGCGGTGGGGGCGCACAGCTTCGTCGTCGAGCTCGAGGACGGCTACGACACCCAGCTCGGGGAGCGCGGCACGCGGCTCTCGCTCGGCCAGCGCCAGCTCGTGGCGTTCGCGCGCGCCCTGCTCGCCGACCCCCGGATCCTCATCCTCGACGAGGCGACGTCGTCGGTCGACATCGGCACCGAGCGCCAGATCGAGCGGGCGCTGCGGCAGCTGCTGTCCGGCCGCACCGCCTTCGTGATCGCGCACCGGCTGTCGACGATCCGCGACGCCGACCTGATCGTCGTGCTCGAGCACGGCCGGGTGGTCGAGCAGGGCACGCACGAGGAGCTGATCGCCGCCCGCGGCTACTACACCCGCCTCTACGGCGACTGGGCCACTGACGTCGCGTAGGTCGGGCGCCGCGAACGGGCCGCCGGCCCGGAGCGTCGCCGCCTTGGCTGCGTTGTTGACCCGACGCGGGGATTGCTCTTGACTTGAGGCGTGAACCGGGCCGGCGTGCTCGTGGTGACGTCTGCGGTCGTTCTCGCCGTGGCCGGCTGCGGCGGGGACGGGGGGGAGCAGTCGCCGGATGCTCTTGTCCGGGCGAGCATCGAGGCGACCGGAAGCCTGGAGTCGTTCCACTTCACGTTCGACAGCGAGAACGTGCCCGTCGGGGGCGGTCTCCAGTTGACGGGCGCCGAGGGGGATGCGCTCGTTCCCGACCGGGTCGCCGCCGACGTCACCGGGTCGTTCGGTGGCCTCCCCATCCAGACGCGGATCGTGGCGATCGGCGACGAGGTCTGGCTCGAGAACCCGCTCTCGGGCCGCTGGACGAGGGTCGATGTCGGCACGACGCCGCAGGCGCTGCTCGACCCGGCGAGGGGCGTGCTGGCCGTGCTCGAGCAGGTCTCGGGGCTGGCGGAGGACGGAACGGAGACCGTCGGGAACGCGGACGCGGTACGTCTCACCGGCGCCGCGCCGGCCGAGGCGGTGGCGCCGCTCGTCGCGGTCGCGCCGGGCGACGGGGTCACCGACGTCACGATCTGGATCGGCAGCGACGACTCGCTGCTGCGCAGGATCCGTGTCGAGGGGGCCGTCGCCGCCGGCGAGCCGGAGACCGCCGTGCGCGTCGTCGAGATCTCCCGCTTCGACCAGCCGGTGACGATCGAGCCGCCCGAGGTGGCCCCGTAGCCCCCGTCGACGGCGAGGCCGCACCGGCGCCCGTCCTCGCCGCGCGTGGTGTCGGACGGAGCTACGGACGACGCCTCGCGCTCGCGCCGACCGATCTCGAGCTGCACGCGGGTGAGGTCGTCGGCCTCGTCGGGCCGAACGGGGCCGGCAAGTCGACGCTCCTGGCGCTG
>JAOUEK010000338.1 GCA_029858755.1 Thermoleophilia bacterium | reverse complement strand
GCATCTTCCTCGACACGCGCGAGGCCGAGCGGCGCGTGCGCGAGATCTCGGAGCGGTTCGGGCTCGCGGTCGACCCGCACGCGAAGGTGCAGGACATCACGGTCGGGCAGCAGCAGCGGGTGGAGATCCTGAAGGCGCTGTACCGCGGCGCCGAGATCCTCGTCCTCGACGAGCCGACCGCGGTGCTGACGCCGCCCGAGGCCAAGGAGCTGTTCGAGATCATTCGCAGCCTGACGGCGCAGGGAAAGTCGATCGTCTTCATCACGCACAAGCTGAACGAGGTGCTCGAGATCGCCGACCGGATCACCGTGCTGCGCCGCGGGAAGCTCGTGGAGACGTTGCCCGCGGCCGGCGCGACCGAGAACGGCTTGGCGCGGCTGATGGTCGGACGGGATGTGCTGCTGAGCGTCGAGAAGACCCCGTCCGAGCCGGGCGAGCCACTGCTCCAGGTCGAGGACCTCCACGTGTTCGACGATCGCGGGCTGGAGAAGGTGCGCGGCATCTCACTCGAGGTCGCCGCGGGGGAGATCGTCGGCATCGCGGGCGTCGACGGCAACGGGCAGACGGAGTTGATCGACGCGCTCACCGGTCTGCGCCGCCCGCAGGAAGGGCGAGTCCTGGTCGACGGCAAGGACGTCACGAGCGGGTCGGCACACCACCACTACGACGCGGGGCTCGGCCACATCCCCGAAGATCGCCAGCGCCGAGGGCTCGTCCTCGACTTCACGATCGCCGAGAACATCGCCGTCCACGACTTCCGCGCCGCGCCGGCATCGCGTCTCGGCTGGCTCTTCCCACGTCGGCTCGTGCAGCGCGCGGCCCAGCTGATCCGGGAGTTCGACGTGCGCGGCGGTGGGCCGCAGACACGTGCCTCAGCCCTCTCGGGCGGCAATCAGCAGAAGGTGATCCTCGCGCGGGAGATCGCCCGCGACCCGCGAGTGCTGCTCGCTGCGCAGCCGACGCGGGGCCTCGACGTCGGCGCCATCGAGTTCGTGCATCGCCGCCTGATCGAGGAGCGCGACGAGGGCCGCGCCGTCCTCCTCGTCTCGCTGGAGCTCGAGGAGGTGATCTCGATGGCGGACCGCATCCTCGTGATCTACGAGGGGGAGATCGTCGGCGAGTTCCCGCCGAGCGTGACCGAGGAGGAGCTCGGAGTGGCGATGACCGGCGGCCGCACGCGAGACGCCGCGTGACCGAGCCGCCACAGTTGCCTCCCGTCGGGGAGGAGCAGGCGAGAGAGGAGTCGCTCGCGGAGCGCTACGGCGTGCTCCAGCGGGCCGGTGGGATCGTGGCGCCGCTGCTCACGGTCGTGCTCGCATTCTTCCTCGGGGGGCTCGTCGTGCTCGCGACGACCGGATCGGTCGGCAAGACGGTCGACACGTACGTTGCGATCTTCGACGGAACGGGTGTGAACTGGCTCTTCCCGTGGGTCACAGGGGACGAGCGCGTGGTCGCGGCGAGCAACTTCCAGCAGACGCTGATCGTCTGGATCCCGCTCGTGCTCACCGGCCTCGCCGTCGCGTTCGCATTCCGCTGCGGCCTGTTCAACATCGGTGGGAACGGCCAGTACATGGCCGGCTCGATCGTGTCCATCCTGGTCGCGGGCGAGCTGGTGAAGGCCTGGGACATGCCGGGGCTGGTGCTGATCGTCGTCACCGTCGTGTGCGCGACGGTCGCGGGGGCGGTGCTGGCGGGGATCGCCGGCTTCCTCAAGGGCACTGTCGGGGCCCACGAGGTGATCACCACGATCATGCTCAACTGGATCATGGTCTGGGTCGGCTCGTACCTCTTCGGCGTGGGCGGCCCGTTCCAGACCGACGTCGACCCGGCACTGCCCGTGTCGAGCGACATCGCCGAGAAGGCGCGCCTCCACGTGTTCTGGGGCCACCCCCTGCTGCAGGGGCTCCACGTCGGGCTGTTCGTCTCGCTCGTGGCGCTCGTCGTCTACTGGCTGACGCTGAACCGCACGACGCTGGGCTTCCAGGTGCGGGCGGTTGGACACAGCCCCGAGGCCGCCCGCTACGGCGGCATCAGCGTCGCCCGCAACTACTTCCTCGCGATGGCGGTCGCGGGAGCGTTCGCCGGGCTCGCAGGGGCGATGGACGTCCTCGGGTGGAAGTTCCGCCTCGACATCACCGACCTCCAGGGGTCGACGATCGGGTTCATCGGAATCGCCGTCGCACTGCTCGGCCGGAACACCGCAATCGGCGTCGGCCTCGCCGCGTTGCTCTTCGCCGCGCTGCAGACGGGGACGTCCACCCGAAACCTCGACCCCGCGGTGTTCGAGCCCGAGCTCGCCACCAGCCTCACGCTCATCATCCAGGGCCTCGTCATCCTCTTCGTCGGCGCCGACGTGATCGTCCTGCTCGCCTTGCGGCAGCTGCGGCGACGACGGGGGAAAGTCGAGAGGGCGCCGACGTGAGCCGTCCCCAGCTCGGCTGGCGCACCGTGGCCTGGGCCGGAGTCGTGCTCGGTGTCGTCGCTGCCTTCGCCGCCATCCCGCCGGTCACGATCCGCACGCCCGTGGTGCCCGTCGTGATCGGCCTGATCGCGGTCACGATCGGCGTGGGCTCCCTCTTTCGCGGGGAGCGCCGCGTCGGCGGCTATGCGGTCGTCGTCGGTGTGCTCGGCCTCGTGATCGGCTATCTCGCGACGCGCTCGAGCATCGGGAACCTGGAATCGGTCGTCGTCTGGGGCGCTCTGCTCTCCTCCATGCTCCGCTTCGCCACGCCGCTCATGTTCGCGGCCCTGGGAGGGCTGTTCTCCGAGCGCTCGGGCGTGGTCAACATCGGCCTCGAGGGGATGATGCTGATGGGCGCCTTCTTCGCCGTCTGGGGCGCCGACGTGACCGGCAACTGGGCGACCGGGCTGGTGATCGGCATCGTCGCCGGCGGGCTGACGGCGCTCGTGCACGCCTTCTTCTCGATCAGCCTCCGTGCCGACCAGATCGTCAGCGGGACGGCGATCAACTTCCTGGCGCTCGGGATCACGAGCTACCTCTTCATCAAGCTCTACCGCGAGCAGGGGACGCCCGGCGACCTGTCGTCGATTCCGGACCTCAAGTTCGACTTCCTCCGCGACATCCCGGGCGCCGGCTCCTTTCTCTACGACTGGTTCGGCGACCTCGACCTGCTGATCTGGCTGGCGCTGGTGTCGGTCGTCCTCACCTGGGTGGTCGTGTTCCGGACGCCGATCGGGCTGCGCATACGGTCGGTCGGAGAGCATCCCCGCGCAGCCGACACGGTCGGCATCAACGTCTACGCGATCCGCTACGGCGCGGTCACGCTGTCGGGCATGCTCGCCGCAGCAGGCGGTGCCTATC
>JAOUEK010000336.1 GCA_029858755.1 Thermoleophilia bacterium | reverse complement strand
TTCGGCGTCTCCATCGGCCCGAAGCAGCCGTAGCAGCCGCGGTTGTAGGACGGGCAGATCGCGCCGCAGCCCGCGTGCGTGACGGGGCCGAGGCAGGGCGTCCCGTGCGCAACCATCACACACACCATCCCCAGTCGCTTGCACTCCAGGCAGACGCTGGCCGAGGAGATGTCCGGCCGCCGTCCGTTGAGGAACGCGGAGATCACCTCGAGCAGCTGGCGCTTGTCGACCGGGCAGCCCTGGAGCTCGAAGTCGACCTGGACGTGGGCCGAGATCGGCGTGGAGGTGTCGAGCGTCGAGACGACCTCGGGAGAGGCGTACACGATCGAGAGGAAGTCCTTCACGTCGGCGAAGTTGCGCAGGGCCTGAATGCCGCCCGACGTCGCACAGGCGCCGATCGTGACGAGGTGCTTCGAGTCCCGGCGCACCTTCCGGATGCGTTCGGCGTCGTGTGGGGTCGTGATCGACCCCTCGACGAGCGAGAGGTCGTACGGGCCGCGGACGGTCGCGCTCGACGCCTCGACGAAGTAGGCGATCTCGACCTCGCCCGCGAGCGCGAGCAGCTCCTCCTCGCAGTCGAGGAGCGAGAGCTGGCAGCCGTCGCAGGAGGCGAACTTCCAGACGGCGAGCTTGGGCTTGCGTGCGCTCACAGCTCCGGCACCTCCGCGAACGCCGCGACCTCGTCGTAGCGGTAGACGGGGCCGTCACGGCAGATCAGGGTCGGCCCGAGCTGGCAGTGGCCGCAGTGGCCGGCCCCGCACCGCATGTTCCGCTCGAGCGAGACGTAGATTCGGTCCGCTGGGACTCCCCGTTCGAGCAGAGACCGGGCGGTGAAGCGCATCATCAGCTCAGGCCCGCAGACGAGCGCGATCGTAGAGGCGGGGTCGAAGCTGGCGCCGGCGACGAGCTTCGGGACGACCCCCACCCTGCCGCGCCAGCCCGCGGTCGCCGAATCCACGGTGACCCCGACGTGGAGATCGAAGCGACCCCGCCAGCGCTCCAGCTCGCTGGCGTAGAGGATGTCCGCCGGCGTCCGCGTGCCGTACAGGAGCGCAACTCCGCCGTACTCGTCCCGCCGCGCGAGCACGTGGTAGAGGACGGGCCGCAGTGGCGCGAGCCCGATCCCGCCGGCGACGATGACGACATCCAAGCCGACGTCTATGCCCACCGGCCAGGGGTTGCCGAAGGGCCCGCGCACGCCGAGCACCGTGCCCGGCTTCGAGCGGCAGATCGCCTCGGTGACGGCACCGACGGCGCGCACCGTGTGCACGAGCGGACCGGTGCTGTCTCCCGAGACAGAGATCGGCACCTCCCCGACTCCGAAGGCGTAGAGCATCGTGAACTGCCCAGGGGCGGCCGCGAGCGGGTCGCCCTGCAGGGGCTCGAGCTCGAGCGTCCACGTGTCCTTCGTCTCGCGCCGGCGACGCGCGACCCGGAAGGGCCGGGGCGCAGTCGCGCCAGGAGCCGTGGGCGCCTCAGCCGACGGGCTCGTAGCCATAGACGTCCAGGAGCCTGATCCTCATCCACCGCATGCGCTCGATCAGCACCTGCGCGAAACGGGACATGAGGTCGTAGCCGAGCCTGGGGTCCGCCTCGCACTTTCCACGTAGGCAGGACCCGTCGAAGCCCGTGGCGCGCACGCGCGTGAGCGCAACGGCGTCGAAGTGCCTGCGGTACGGGGGGAAGAGCCACGACCAACCGAGCACCTCGCCGGACTCGATCGTCTCGATCGTCACCGGCCCGCGCGCCGGCACGAACGTCTCGAGCGCGACCGTCCCGTGCCGGATGACGTAGAACGCGTCGGCCTGCTCGCCGTCGCGAAAGATCCGCTCCCCCTCCTCGAAGCGGACGTTCGAAGCACACCCGGCGAGCAGCGCTAGATCTTCCGACGTCAGACCCCCGAAGAGGGGAACGTCGCGCAGCACCGCCTCAATCGTCTCCATCATTCGCCTCCTTGTTCGAACGGATCGCGGCCAGCTCCTCGGTGACGTCGATCCCCACCGGGCACCACGTGATGCAGCGTCCGCACCCGACGCAGCCCGAGGTGCCGAACTGGTCGTGCCAGGTTCCGAACTTGTGCGTGAGCCACTGGCGGTAGCGCGACCGGCCCGACCGGCGCACGCTGCCTCCGTGGATGTGCGAGTAGTCGAGCGAGAAGCACGAGTCCCACGCCCGGACGCGCTCAGCGGACTCGCCCGCCAGGTCGCTCACGTCCTCGATGGACGTGCAGAAGCACGTCGGACACACCATCGTGCAGTTCCCGCAGGTGAGGCAACGCTCGGCGACGTCGTCCCAGCGCTCGTGCTCGAGATTGCGCGCGAGCACGCCGTGCAGATCGGTGGCGTCGAGCGTGCGGCCCATTCGCGTCGCCGCGCCGGAGACGGCCCGCTCGGCGCCCTCGAGATCGGCGTCCTCGGGAGCGCTGCGCGGCAGCTCGTCGAGCACCTCTCCTCCGCGCTCGCTTCCGACCTCTACCAGGAGCCGGTGGCCACCCTCGAGGATCTCGGTCAGGGCGAGGTCGTAGCCGGCCCCGACCTTCGGCCCCGTCCCCATCGAGACGCAGAAGCACGCACCGCCGGGCTCGAAGCAGTTGACGGCGACGACGAAGGCGTCCTTGCGTCGAGCTGCGTAGTCGCGCTCGACGTGGCGGCCCTCGAGGAAAACCGTGTCCTGGATCGCGATCGCGTGCAGCTCGCACGAGCGCACCCCGAGGAAGGCGAGAGGCGCGTCGTCGAGCGGCTCCTCCTCGACCTCGAAGCCACCGTTTCGCCGCTTCGCCTGCCAGAGGCGCACGCGCGGCGGCAGGAGGAACTGCTTCCAGGAGTGCGGGCCGACGGCGTACCCGAAGCGCGCCTCGTCGTCCCTGCGCTCGAGTCGGTAGCTGCCCGCGTCCTGTGAGTCCGTCCAACCGACGGGGAGCTCGGCCGCGGAGCCGACGTCGTCGTAGACGATCGCACCTTCCCGCACCGTCGGCCCGAGCACCCGGTAGCCGCGATTCCTGAGTGCGACCACGAGCGCCTCCAGCGTCTCCGGCTCGATCACGCTGGTCTCGACGGGCGGCAGCGGCGACCTCCTTCTGCGAGCTGTCTCTCCTGCGCAGGCAGCGTACATCGCGGTCGGCGCGATCCGAATCAGGGTCTTCCGCACTCGACTCGCGGTGTTTCCGCTTGCGGCGCGGTGCGCGCTGGGCAAAGCTGACAGTGTGCTGACGAAGGAGCGTCGCCGGTTTCGCGTCCGCGGCGTCGTCCAGGGCGTCGGCTTCCGCCCGTTCGTCTACGGGCTCGCACAGCGTTACGGGCTCGGCGGGTTCGTCCTCAACGACGG
>JAOUEK010000335.1 GCA_029858755.1 Thermoleophilia bacterium | reverse complement strand
GCTCGGATCGTCACGGCGTCCGGGGCCGGGCCGGTGAGCACGAGCACGGCGGCGACCGCGCCGACGCCGGCGAGCGCGGCCGCAGCCCGGGTGGCCGGGCCGCTCGGCAGGCGATGGCCGGCGCGGCGCACGATCGTGGACGAGCCGGCGAGCGCGAGGAGCGGGCGGGCGCCGCAGGCGATCGTCAGCGCACCGAGCACGGCGACCTTCGTCGCGAACTCCGTCGTGAAGGGGGCGATCAGGACGACGGAGAGCGTGGCGACGGAGGCCGCGAAGACGGCCTGGGCGCGCCGCCCGGCCGGAATCGTCCGCGGGTCGGTGATCATGAAGAAGAGGAAGACGAGGATCTCCGGTGAGAAGACGAGCACCCGCCACAGCTCCGTCCCCGTGATCGGTCCCAGGTGCCAGCGCGCCGTCATCGCGTGCCCCGACGCCGCGAGCACCGCGGCGCCGGCCGCGAACACGAGCCAGAAGCCCACGGCCATCGCCAGCAGCCGCAGACGCGCGAGGATCGCGAGGCCTCCCGTGACGATGATCGCCAGGGCGAGCGCGAGCCACACGGAGAGCGGCCCCCACCACAGCGCGAGCGGGTCGGCCCGCTCCGGGCCGAGCAGCAGGAAGCAGGCGACGAGGCCGAGGTTCGAGGGGTTGAAGACGTGCGAGCCGCGGAAGCGCACGAGGTGCTTCGAGAGGAGCGCCACCGCCGCCGTGCCCGCGAAGAGCCACCAGCCGCGCATGCTCCACCAGTCGCCGTGCTCGGTGCCGGGCACGCGGAGCACGAACGCGACGCCGTTGCCGGTGAGCAGGGCGCTCGCCGGCCACAGGATCACCTTCTGCCGGCGGAACGCGATCGCCACCTCGAGCACCGCGCAGGTGCCGAGCGAGACGAGGATCTGGGCGATCGAGAGGTCGAAGGCGAACGCGGCCTGCCCCAGGACCTGGAGCGAGACGATCACCGCGGCCAGGTGCAGCCTCGGGTCGCGCAGCCTGGGCAAGAGCACCGGGTAGGGAGTCCCTCTGATGCGGAGCGTCGGCGCGCCGACGTCGAGCGCGGGAGCGCTCATGCGCGGCCCTCGCCGGCGACGGCGTGCGCCCGGCAGGAACGGGCTCTGCCTCCGAACGACGTCCGCGGAACGCAGAGCGGCACCGGGATCGGCGCAGGACGTCTCATGCCCGGGATGCTACGGCGATCCGGGGCGCGTGGGTCGATCCCGGGCGTCGGCCCACGGTCCCCTCAGGGCGCCCAGAAGGCCTCGAAGGCCGCGGCGTCCGATGGGAGCGCGAGCACCGAGCGCACGAGCCCGCCCTCCACGCGCAGGAGCAGGAGCTGGTCGAGGTCGAGGCGCCGTCCGCGGCGCGTGCCGCGCGCCCGGTAGAGGGCGGCGGCCCGCTCGTCGGAGGCCATGACGTCGATCAGCTCGGACGTGTAGGTGCCATCCGTCTCCTCGGGCAGCCTCGCGAGGAAGCGGAAGATGGCGTCACGGCCGTGGTACGTGCCGGCCATCACCCCGTCGCCCGGGACGATCCACACCGCCTCGTCGGCGAACAGGCCGCGGAGCGCGAAGCCGTCGCTGCGCGCGAACGCCTCGAACATGCGGCGGGCGGCGGCCTCGCTCTCAGCGGCGGGCACGCCAGGCCTCCCACTCGTCGATCAGCCCTTCCAGGTGCCGGCGCTGGGCCACGGTGAACGCGAAGCCGTGGAGCAGGCGCCGGGCCTCGGCGGGGTCGTCGTGCTCCACAGCCGCCTCGAGGCGCTCGCGCTGTGGCGTGGGCTGCCGCAGCTGCCGGCGCAGCCAGCGTAAGAGGCTCACCCGTGCTTGCTCGCCCGTCACCGGGACTAACCTATTCCACCGTGGACGCGTTCCTGGCCATCGCCAGCCGGCGGGACGAGCGCCGCTACCTCTCCGAGCCCCTGCCGGAGGCCACGGTCACCCGGATCCTCGACGCCGGGCGGCTCTCCGGATCCAGCAAGAACCGACAGCCGTGGACCTTCGTGCTGCCGTCGAGCAGACGCCGCGTCGACGCCCTCGCCGACGTCGTCTGGGTGCCCGAGAACGTCCGCTCGGCGGGCCTGGTCGTCGCGATCGTCGTGCCCGGCGGCAGCGGGGCCTTCGACGCCGGCCGGGCCGCCCAGAACATGCTGCTCGCGGCCTGGAACGACGGGGTGGCGTCGTGCCCGAACGGCGTGCGCGACGCGGAGGGGGCACGGGCCGCGCTCTCGCTGCAGGGGGAGGAGGAGGTCGTGATCGTGCTCTCGTTCGGTCGCCCCGGGAAGGCGCGCGACCCGGAGTCGCGCGACGCCGCGGAGTGGAGCGCTCGTGCCAACCGGCGTCCGCTCGCGGACGTCGTGCGGAGCGTGGCGTGAGCAGCGCGCCGCGGCTCGCCCGCGGCGGGCTCGACCTGGGCGGCACGAAGATCCAGGCCGTGATCACGGCGCGGAGCGCTCGCGTGATCGGCCACGCCCGCCGCGACACACCCCGGCGCGGCGGGCCGGAGGCGGTCGTGCGCGACCTCTCGCTCACGATCCGTGAGGCGGCGGCCGACGCGGGCCTCAAGCTCGGCGAGCTGGGCGGGGTCGGCGTGGGCGTCCCGGGGGAGGTCGACGCCACGCTCGGCACCGTCCCGCAGATGGCCAACGTCGACGGCTGGGAGGAGGACTTCGCGCTCGGGCCTGCCTTGACGGAGGCGTTCGGCGGCCTCCCCGTGCGGCTCGGGAACGACGTCAACGTCGCCGTCGAGGCCGAGCGCCGCTACGGCGCGGGGCGGGGGCTGCGCAGCTTCATCGGCGTCTTCTGGGGCACCGGGGTAGGCGGCGGGCTCGTCGTGGACGGCCGGTTGCTCGCGGGGCGCGGCTCGGCCGGCGAGATCGGGCATCTCTGCGTCAAGCCCGGGGGCCGACGGTGCGCGTGCGGGCTCCGCGGCTGCCTGGAGGCGTACGCGGGGAGGGGCGCGCTCGAGCAGCGGGCACGCCACGAGGCGCGCCGTCGCAAGACCGTGCTCTTCGACCTCATGCGCCAGCGGGGGCGCGATCGGCTGACGAGCGGGATCTGGCTGCGTGCGCTCGACGCGGGCGACGAGGTGGCGCGCGACCTGCTCGACGGCGCGGTGGAGGCGCTCGGCATCGGTATCGGCGCCGCCGTCACGCTGCTCGACGTGGAGGCCGTGATCCTCGGCGGCGGCCTCGGCGAGCGGCTCGGCCCCACGTGGCTGAGGCGGATCGAGAAGGCGGCGCGGCCGCACACGTTCTTCCGTGACCGCCCGGTCTACCGCCTGGCGGAGCTCGGCGACATGGGCGGCGCGATCGGCGCCAGCCTACTCGCCTCCGCGCG
>JAOUEK010000334.1 GCA_029858755.1 Thermoleophilia bacterium | reverse complement strand
CCGAGCTCCTCGAAGGACACTTCCTCGCCGGTCACCGTCTTCACCACGTCGGGGCCCGTGATGAACATGTACGACGTTCCCTCGACCATGAGCGTGAAGTCGGTGATCGCCGGCGAGTAGACGGCGCCGCCCGCGCACGGGCCCATCACGAGGGAGATCTGCGGTACCACGCCCGACGCCTGGACGTTGCGCCAGAAGATCTCCGCGTACCCGCCGAGCGAGACCACGCCCTCCTGGATGCGGGCGCCTCCCGAGTCGTTGATGCCCACCACGGGGCAGCCGTACTTCACGGCCATGTCCATCACCTTGCACACCTTCTCCGCGAAGACCTCGGACAGCGAGCCGCCGAAGACCGTGAAGTCCTGCGAGAACACGAAGGTCTTGCGGCCGAAGACGGTGCCGTGGCCCGTGACGACGGCGTCTCCCCAGGGGCGGTTCTCGGCCATCCCGAAGTTGGTCTCGCGATGCCGGACGAAGCGGTCGAGCTCGACGAAGGAGCCCGGGTCGAGCAGCCGCTCGACGCGCTCCCGGGCGAGCAGCTTGCCCCGCTCGCGCTGGCGGGCGACGGCCTTCTCGCTGCCGGCGTGCGCCGCCTGCCCGCTCAGCTCCGCCAGCCAGCGCAGCTTCGACTCGGTCGTCTCGTGCTTCGCCATGCGGGGGAGCCTAGTCGCTTCGGGGGCCGTGTCCGCTCGGGACGGGGTGCGAAACACGCGGGGTCCTCCAACCTCCTCCCCACAGGTCCAGCCTAACCCGACAACGCACGCACGAGTGTGACGACTCCGGGCCGATTCGGTGCCACTTTCGCGACGTCGTGACCACCGCCGGGACGGGGTACAGTCGCGCGATGGACGCCCCGGTCGACCACTCCGCCAGCTGGCCCTACGAGAACGGCGAGCCCGGACGCTTCTCCTACGCACGCGCGGCGCACCCGGCGGGGGTGGCATGCGAGGAGGCCCTGGGTGCGCTCGACGGCGGACGTGCGCTGCTCTTCCCCTCCGGGATGGCGGCGGTCACCACCGCGCTGCTCACGCTCGCCCGACCGGGGCAGACGATCGCGCTCGCCGAAGGCGCCTACTACGGCCACCGCGTGCTCCTCGACGAGCTCGCGCCGTGGGGCCTGCGCTGCGTGGAGTTCGATCAGACGGCGCCGCCTCCGGCCGGCGCCGACCTGATCCTGGTCGAAGCGCCGTCCAACCCGATGCTCACGATGCCGGACTTCGCCGCCGCCGCGTCGCACCCGGCGCCCGTCGTCTGCGACGCGACGGTTGCCTCGCCCCTCCGCGTGCGCCCACTCGACCATGGCTGCGACGTGGCCCTCCACTCCGCGACGAAGGTCCTCGGTGGTCACGACGACGTGCTCGCTGGGGTGCTCGTCACGCGTGACGAGGACCTCCACGAGCGCCTCCGCGCCACTCGCCACCGCACCGGGATGATCGCCTCGGCCGACACGGCGTGGCGAGTGCACCGCCGTCTCTCGACGCTCGCACAGCGCCTCGACCGCCAGGAGGCCACGGCTCGGATCCTTGCCGACCGTCTCCGCGGTCACCCAGCGGTGCGGACCGTCCGCTATCCGGGCTTCTCGTTCCTCCTCTCTTTCGACGTTGCAGACGGCGACACGGCACGCCGAGTCGAGCGAGCGGTGCGGACGATCGTCAACGCGACCAGCCTCGGCGGCGTGCGCTCCAAGCTCGAGGCGCGGCGCCGCTGGGAGGGCGACCGCTGCCCACCGGGCCTGCTCCGCCTGTCGGTCGGGCTCGAGGACGTCGATGAGCTCTGGGCCGACCTGGGGCAGGCACTCGAAGCCGCCTGAGCGGGACGAATCGGCGCCTCACCGAGCGTCGCGTGGTGAAAGCGTGCAGCTGCGGCGTATGCCGGAGCGGTAGCCGGCCCGCCGTGACACCGGTGGACGGGACGCCTGGTCGCCCCTACCCTGACCGACATGGGGTTCCTCGACCGCTTCCGGAAGGAGTCGGAGGCGCTGAGCCCTTCCGACGGCGACGCCCTGATCCTCGCCCAGCTCCGCTCCGCGGGAGCCGACCTCACTCGCCCCCGTCATGTCGTGCACTACACGTACGTGCCGGACGAGCACCGCGCGAGAGCCGCGGCGTCGGCGATCTCCGCAGCGGGACACGACACCCGGGTCGGCGAGCGGCTCCCCGGCTACGAGACCTGGTCCGTGATCGCCGAGACGACGGCGATCGTCGACGCGACGACCGTCGTGCCCACCCGAGCGACCCTCGAGGGCATCGCCGCCGAGCACGACGGCGAGTACGACGGCTGGGAGGCAGCGGCGACGCCCTGACGCCCCTGCACCGGCCTGCCGGGGGCCGTAACGAACCGCACCGTCCCGCTACCGTAGAGGCATGAGCCTCTTCTTCCGCAAGGCGGCGCCGCTGCCCACCGCCGACACCGCGCTGCCCGGCCGCCACACACCCATCCCCGTCACCCGCACGCACCTGGTGCTCGACACGCCGATGGTGCCGCCGTTCCCCGACGGCCACGAGCAGCTCGTCGTCGGCATGGGCTGCTTCTGGGGGGCCGAGCGCCTGTTCTGGAAGGCGCCGGGCGTCTACACGACCGCCGTCGGCTATGCGGGCGGCGTCACGCCCAACCCGACGTACGAGGAGGTGTGCTCCGGCCGTACCGGCCACACCGAGGCCGTGCTGGCGGTCTTCGACCCCGAGCGGACGAGCTACGACGAGCTGCTGCGCGTCTTCTGGGAGGGTCACGACCCGACGCAGGGCATGCGGCAGGGCAACGACGTCGGCACCCAGTACCGCTCGGCGATCTACTGGCAGACCGAGCAGCAGCGTTTCGCCGCCGAGGCCTCGCGTGACATGTACCAGCGGGCGCTCGCGGAGGCCGGCCACCGCGCCACGATCTCGACCGAGATCGCCGAGGCAGGCCCCTTCTACTACGCGGAGGGGTACCACCAGCAGTACCTGGCGGCGAACCCGAACGGCTACTGCGGGCTCGGCGGCACCGGCGTCAGCTGTCCGGCTTCTTCTGCGAGCGTGGGATCCGCATAGCGGATCCCACGCTCGCAACCATCCCGCCCTCCGGGCGGGCACACCCCTGAAGCGACCTGCTGCCTGCGGCAGCGGTCGGCGGCAAGACGCGCGCTCTCCGCTCGGTGAGCCCTACGGCTCCGTGATCTCGCGCGCGACCGAGCGGGAAGACGTCGTGTCGGCCGACAGCCGCGTCGCGATCCAGACGGGAATGATCGAGAGCACGATCACCGCGACGGCGACGACGTTCACGATCGGCAGCTGATTCGGCCGCGCGAGGTTGGCGAGGATCCAGATCGGCAGCGTCTGGTCCGGCCCGGCCGTGAACGTC
>JAOUEK010000009.1 GCA_029858755.1 Thermoleophilia bacterium | reverse complement strand
ATCGGCGCCGCTCAGACGCCGGGGACGGCGGTGAGCACGATTGCCCACGAGACCGCGCCCAGCGCGGTGCCCACGGCGGCGCGGCGCACCATCGGCCGCACGCGCGGCGCCGTCAGCAGCAGCATCCCGGCTGCACCGGCGGCCAGCGCTGCCAGCGTCTCGAGCGCACCGAAGGCGATCCCGGCAGCCAGAGCGGTGTCCGGAGCGACGCCGAGGCTCGCGAGCGCCAGCGCCACGGCCGCGCTGGAGACGCCGATGTTCCCGGGCGTGAGCGGCAGCACCGCCGCCAATTCGACGGCCGGCACGATCACGAGCGCGGCCACGACCGGGCGCTCGACGCCGAGCGACGCGGCCACGCACGCCGCCGCGGCCAGCTTGGCCGCCATCCCCGCCGCCGTGAGGGCCGCCACGCGGGCGAGCGCCCCCGGGGATGCCGTGAGCTCGCGGAAGGCGTCGAGGAGGTGCGCGAGGCGGGCCTCGCTGCGAATACGACGGCTGACGACCGCGGCGAGCGCGGCCACGATCGCGAAGGCGCCGAGCAGCAGCAGCGGCCAGGCCGGCACGGCGCCTAGAGCGGCGCCCACGACGACGAGGGCTGCGAACCAGACGCAGCGCACGGCGCTGACCGCGGCCGCGGTACCGGTCACACGCCAGCAGGCTGCCTCGCCCGACGTGATACGGGCGAAGAGCGCGATTCGCAAGCCGCTGCCCACGTGCGCAGGTGCGAGGGCGTTCGCCGCCGAGCCGACCGCGTAGCGGGCCATCGCCTGGCCCCGGCCTGGCGCGCGGCGGCATGCGCCGAGCGCGGAGTTCCAGGCCAGCCCACTCGCCGCTTGCATCGCCGCCAGCGCCGCTGCCGCCAGCCACAGCCAGCTCGCCTCTGCGTCGCCGAGCCCGCCAACTGCGTCGCGCACCCGTCCCCCGAGGAGCTCCGGTCGGACGGCGACGACGGCGAGCAGCGTCGTCGAGACGACGCCGGCGAGGACGTGCCGTGATCGCAGGGAGAGCCGCATGCCGCGCGTGAAGCGTCGGCACCCGGAGGCCGATGCTTGAGCGATCGCCCTCGATCGAGCGACCGGCGACGCCGTAGGCTGTCCGCGTGCGAGGCGCGATCGCAGCCGGGCACCCGAGCACCGCTGCCGCGGGCGCGCAGGTGCTCGCCTCCGGCGGCAACGCGGTCGACGCCGCCGTCGCCGCGGTGCTCGCGGCGTTCGTCGCCGAGGGCCCGCTCACCGGGCCGGCCGGAGGCGGGTTCATCCTCGTCGCCGACCCCGGGCGGGAGCCGGTGCTCTACGACGCGTTCTTCGCCGCGCCGACCGGGTCGTACGGGGAGGTCGAGGACGTCGTCGTCGACTTCGGCGATGCGTCCACGCAGACCTTCCGCGTCGGCCCGGGCACGGCGGCGGTGCCCGGCCTCGTCGCCGGGCTCGAGCACGTCCATCGCGCGCACGGGCGCCACGCGTGGGAAGCGCTGGTGCAGCCCGCCGTCGACCTCGCGCGGGAGGGGGTCGACGTGAACGAGGCGCAGGCGTTCCTCCACACGATCCTCGCCGCCATCCTGCAGCGGGAGAAGGCCGGCCGACGCATCTACGGCCGCCCCGGCCGTGTCGTCACCGACGAGCTCGTCCCTGCGCTCGAGGCGCTCCGGGATCGCGGAGCGGCGGCCGTCCCCGAGCTCCTCCCCGACCTCGCCGGTGACCTCGCCTCCTACCGCGTCGTGCCGAAGGCTCCGCTCCGCGTCGACTTCGTCGGCCACGACGTGGTCACGACGCCCGCGCCCTCGAAGGGCGGCACGGTCGTCGCCGGCGCGCTCGCCGAGCTCGAGGCGCGGGGGCTCGGCGGCCCGCCAGGCACTGCCGAGGCGGCCTCGCGCCTCGTGGCCGCGCTCGTCGCCGGCTACGGCGGCCCCGCGCCGCGGGCGCCGCTGACCGGCACGACACACGTCTCCGTCGTGGACGCCGACGGCACTGCCGTCGGCATCTCCTCGACGCTCGGGTCCGGCTCCGGGGCCTTCCGGCACGGGTTCCAGCTCAACAACATGCTCGGCGAGCTCGACGTGATCGGCCACGAGCCGATCCCACCGGGTGAGCGGCTGGCGAGCATGATGGCCCCGACGCTGGTGCTCGCCGGACGGCGCCCGCGCGTCGTGCTCGGCAGCGCCGGCTCGGTTCGCCTGGCCGGGGCGATCGTGCAGGTGATTGCCTCGGTCGTGGGTCACGGCCTCGGCGTGGTCGATGCGATCGACCGCCCACGGCTGCACGCCGAGGGCGAGGGCGTGCACCTGGAGGGCGGTTGGGCGCCGGACGTCGGCGACCGCCTGGAGGAGGAGGGGCGGCCGGTCGTGCGCTGGGCCGGTCGCAACCTGTTCTTCGGCGGCGTGTCGGCGGTAGAGCTGCGGGACGGCCGGGAGCTCGCCGCTGCCGGCGACCCGCGGCGCGGGGGGGCGGGGACGGTGGTGGCCCGGTGAGGATCCGGCCTGCGGAGCCGGGTGACGCCGGCCAGCTCGTCTCCCTGGCGGAGCAGGTGGGCCGAGAGCCGGGAGACTTCCTGCTCACGACGGACGCCTGGCGTACCGTGGGGGAGGAACGACGCTACCTCCGCGCCGTGCGGCATCACCCCGACGCCGCCGTGTTCGTCGCCGAGGTCGACGGCGTCGTGGTGGGACGCCTCTCGCTCGCGCGCGACACGCACGGCGCGAGTCACCACGTCGCCGACCTCGGATTGATGGTGGCCGCCTCGTACCGGCGCCGTGGGATCGGCTGGGCGTTGCTCGAGCGCGCGGTCGAGTGGGCCCTCGCGGCGGGTGTGCGCAAGCTCGAGCTCCACGTCTTCCCCTGGAACGAGCCGGCGCTGCGGCTCTACGAGGCGTTCGGCTTCGCCCGCGAGGGCCTGCGCGTCGGCCACTATGCGCGAGGCCGCGAGGACGTCGACGCGATCCTGATGGCCTACCGGGTCGAGCCGCCGGCGCGCTAGCCCCGGCGGCGTCTACGCCAGCTCTCTCGGCAGGACGAGGGCCGTCACCCGTGCTACGCCGGCGTCGACGTCGGCCCAGCGCTCGACGTCGAGCTCGAGCGTGACCAGGGCACCCGTCGGGAGCTTCGCGGCGATGCGGTCACGCTCCGCCGACGCTGACGCGAGCAGCATGGCCAGGAGCTGGAGACCGGGGTTGTGGCCGACCAGCATCGCCTCGGTGACGTCGGGGAGGCTCCTGACGCGGTCGAGCAGGGCGCCCGGGGAGGCCAGGTACAAGGAGGGCTCGAGCAGGACCTCCGGCTCGCCGAGCGACGGGCGCACCCCTTCGAGCGTCTGCCGGGCGCGCACCGCGGTCGAGCACGCGATCAGCCGTGGGCGCACGCCGTGCTCGTCCAGCCAGGCGGCCAGCCGTGGCAGGTCCCGCTGCCCGCGGGGAGCGAGCGGGCGCTCGTGGTCGGGAAGCCCGTGGTCGTCCCATGCGGACTTCGCGTGGCGGAGGACGTGCAGGCGCCTCATCTGCCCGTCAGCAACGTGGTCAGCCCGTCGGGGTCGTCCACCGAGACGGCCAGCGTGTGCACGCGCAACGGGAGCCCGAGCGTGCGGGCGCGCGCGGGCGGGTCGATGGTCAGCGTGACGAGCGGGCCGGCGGCGCCGTTGACGAGCCAGCTGCCGCCCCAGCCGTGCACGCCGATCGACAACGGTGCGTCTCTCCGGCGGACGGCATTCCGCACGGAGCTGCGCGGGAACGACGAGTCGAACGCCCAGCCCATGCGCACGCGCACCGTGTCGTCGCCTGCGATCTCCACGTACGACCGGGACACGTTCAGCCCGAGCGCTGCGAACAGGGGCTTCAGCCGTCCGAAGCGGAGGGGGATGCGCACTGCGTCATCGTCGCACGGAGGTCAGACTGCCGGCGAGCTTCCCGGCCCGGCTTTCCGGCCGAGCTCGTCGACGAGCTCGGCCCACGTCGGCGGGGCGGCGCGCAGGGACGCTGCGGCGGCCAGCCGCCCCCGCCCCCGGGCGAGCGACGTTGAGAACCGCTCGGGATCCGGGTCGATGCGGACGCGCGGCAGGTGCAGGCGGTCCGCGTCCCAACAGGCGCCCACCGTCGGGTCGTTGCTCACGTGCCCGTCCGCGTGCAGCTCGATCGCATGGCAGAGCACCCCGAGGCGGGCCTCCCCGAGCTGGAGCCGGTCACGCTCGTGGAGGCGGCGCGCGAACGCAGCCGCGCGCGGCCCGTGGTCGGGGTCGACGCGATCGTTCTCGCGCCGGGTGTCGTGGAGGAGCCCGAAGAGGAAGACGAGCTCGGGATCGCTCCCCGGCACGTCGCCTGCGAGCTCGAGCCCCGTGGCGGTGACGCAGCGCCAGTGCTCCTCGCCGTGCACGTGCGAACCGCGCCGCCATGCCTCCGCGAGCACCGCGTCGACGAGCGCGCAGTCAATCACCGCGCCTCCAGCCTCGCACGATCGCCTCCTGGGCAGCGGTCTGCGGCGAGCGCAGGTGCGCGTCCACGAGGTGCGAGCGAAGGCGAGCGATGCCGCCGATCGGGTCGCCGCCGTCCCGTCCGTGCCGCATCAGCCAGCAGCCGACCACCGTGCCGGTGCGCCCGAGCCCGCCGAGGCAGTGGACGTACACGCAGCCGCCGGAGGCGAGCTCCTCGTCGACGAGGTCGAGGATCTCCGCGTAGCGGTCGTGCGCGACGACACCGAGGTCGGGGATCGGCCGCCGCTCGTGGCGGGCCTCCCCGAGCTGCTGCCCGTACGCGGGGAGCAGCTCGGCTGGCTCCGTGAGGTCGACGACGAGAGTCACCCCCGAGTTGCGGAGGAGCCCCATCCGGCGCCCGGCGACCGCGGTGTCCACAGCGCCCGGGTAGGCCCCCGCAAGCAGGCGACCGGGCTCGACCCAGTAGGAGTCGGGAAGCGGGGGCGGCGGCCACGCCACTGCGCGTGACGATACCGGGGCCCCGAGCGGCATCGGCGCGTGACAGGCGGCCCGGTGCCGACCCGGTGCCGTGGCGCCCAGCACGAGCCGGGGGTCTCCGAAGCGGGCCGAGCCCGTCCGTGCCGCCCGCCGCAGCGGGCCGGGCATCCGCGAAGCCGCTGACCGCTATCGGCGGATCCGCCGATGCGGCGGCTGGCGGGAATGCGTTCACTCGACGTATGTCGATCGAGAGCGTCACCGTGCCCCTGCCCGCCGACGAGCCTGTCTGGGAGCGCGTGTTCACCGTCTCGCCGCTCGTGCTCGTGGCCACGCTCGAGCCGGACGGCACGCCCGACGTCGCGCCGAAGCACATGGCAGGGCCGCTCGGCTGGCACGGCTACTACGCGTTCGTCTGCTCGCCCCGCCACGGAACCTATGCGAACGCGATCGCGCGCGACGCCTTCACGGTCAGCTATCCGACACCGGACCAGGTGCTCGAAGTCGGCCTCGCGGCGACCGCGCGCGCCCCCGACGACACCAAGCCGGCGCTCGCCGCGCTCGCGATCGAGCCGGCCCGGGCCGTGGACGGCGTGCTTGTGGCCGGGGCGATGCTCCAACTCGAGTGCGAGCTCGACCGCGTGCTCGACGGCTTCGGCGAGAACAGCCTGCTGATCGGGCGGATCGTCGCCGCGTCGGCCGACGAGCGGGCCCTTCGCTCGGTCGAGCGGGACGACGCCGACGTCGTGCACGACCGACCGCTGCTCGCCTATCTCTCCCCCGGGCGTTTCGCCAGGATCGATGCCAGCCACGCCTTCCCGTTCCCCTCGGACTTCCGCCTCTAGCGGGCTCGCGGCTACGGCCGCACCGGAGACGCTCGCCTGGCTGCGCGCGCAGACCGACGCGATGGTCGAGCTGCTCTCGCGGCTGGCTCGCGCGGAGTCACCGTCCCTCGACCCGGCCTCCCAGCGCGACGCGTTCGCGATCCTCGCCGCGGAGCTCGAGGCACTCGGCTACCGCGTGCGGGCGCTCGCCGGCGCGGGCGCGGGGGACCACCTCTACGCCCGCCCGGCGCGGAGGGGGTCGGGCCCGTACCAGCTGGTCGTCGGGCACCTCGACACCGTGTGGCCGCTCGGCAGCACCGAGGAGATGCCCGTGCGCCGTGAGGGCGACCTCCTCTACGGGCCGGGCGTGCTCGACATGAAGGGCGGGCTGGTGCAGGCGCTCTTCGCGCTCCGCACCCTGCGGGAGCTGGGGGTCGAGCCGGCCGTGACGCCGGTCCTGCTCGTCACGAGCGACGAGGAGATCGGCAGTCGCACGTCGCTGCGCTGGCTCGAGCGGCTCGCCGCGGGCGCCGACCGGGCGCTGATCCTGGAGGCCGCGTTCGGGAGCGCCGGCGCGCTGAAGACGGCGCGCAAGGGCACCGGATGGTTCAGGATCACGGTCCGCGGCCGCGCCGCGCACGCTGGCGTGAGCCCCGAGGAGGGCCTCTCCGCGATCCTCGAGCTCTCCCACGTGATCCAGTCGCTGTTCGCGCTCAACGACCCGGAGCGCGGCGTCACCGTGAACGTGGGACAGGTCGACGGCGGCCTGCGGCCCAACGTGGTCGCGCCCGTCGCGCAGGCGCTGGTGGACGTCCGCGTGCCCACACGCCAGGCGGCCGAGGAGGTCGAGGCGGCGATCAACGCGCTGCGACCGACGGTTCCGGGTGTGACGATCGAGGTGGACGGGCGGATGACACGGCCGCCGATGGAGGCGACCCCGCGCAACCGGCTGCTCTGGGACGAGGCGGTGCGCGCGGCTGGCCGGCTCGGGCTCCCACTCGCGCAGGCGACGGTCGGCGGCGCCTCCGACGGGAACTACACGTCCATGTACACCGCGACGCTCGACGGCCTCGGCCCCGTCGGTGAGGGCGCTCACGCCCACCACGAGCACGTCGTCGTGCCCTCGCTGCCGGAGCGCGCCGCGCTGCTGGCGGAGCTGCTGCTCGCCGGGCCGCTGCCGCGACCATGACCGGCGCGCCGGAGCTCCCGCGGCGGGCCGAGAGCCTGCTCCCGGCCGCCGCGGTACGGGCGAGCGTCACGCGCATCGCCTGGCTCGACGAGACGACGGTCGCCCCGCTCACGCGCGACCAATGGGGTAGCGGCGACTACGTGCTCTGCGAGGTCGTCGACGACACGGGCAGGCCGCACAGCATCGAGACGGCCACCGGGCGCATGGGCGAGGTGATCGACGGTGACTTCGTGGTGGGCGCGCTCGGCACACGGTCGGCGACGCTGGAGGCCGTCGGCTCCTGGCGCCGCGTCGGCGACGACCTTCGCCTGCACGCCCTGACCCGCGCGGGCGTGCTCGGGCGTGCCACGTCGGTGACGCCGTTCGCGCGCCCGTACATCATCCCGCTCGTCTACCGGGGTCACGTGCTGATCGACGGCGCGAAGGCCCGCATGCACGACTTCGTCGCGCCCGTCGAGCCGCGCGCGCTGGAGGCGCCGGTGATCCTCGTGATCGGGACGTCGATGAGCGCGGGCAAGACGACCACGGTGATCACCGTGATCCGGAGGCTGCGCCGCATGGGGCTGCGCGTGGCCGGCACGAAGGTGACCGGCGTCGCCCGCTACCGCGAGATCCTCGGCATGGGGGACGCGGGGGCGAGCCCGGTGGCCGACTTCGTCGACGCCGGGCTGCCCTCGACGATCTGCCCGCCGGCCGAGTACCGCATCGCGCTCGACACCCTGCTCGCCCGTCTCGCGGCGGGGTCGCCCGACGTGGTCGTCGTCGAGTGCGGCTCCTCGCCGCTCGAGCCGTACAACGTCGACGTTGCCGTCGAGGTGCTCCGACCCCACGTCCGCTGCACGATCCTCTGCGCCTCCGACCCCTACTCCGTGCTCGGCGTCGCCCAGGCGTTCGATGCGGTGCCCGACCTGATCGCGGGTCGCGCGACGAGCACCACCGCGGGGATCGCGCTCGTCGAGCGGCTCTCCGGCGGCGTCTGCGGCCTCGACCTGCTCGACGCGGAAGCCCACCCGTCGCTCGACGCGGTCCTGCGGGATCGGCTCGGGCTGGAGACGCGCTGAGGCGAGCGGCCGGCACCTCGTGCACTCCCGCACGATCCGCTGACGTCAACCGACCGCAGTACGATGGCCCTCCCGTGAGCGCCCCGTTCGTCCACCTGCACGTCCACTCCGAGTACTCCATCCTCGACGGGGCGTGCAGGATACCCGCGCTGGCGGAGAAGGCGGCGAGACTGGAGATGCCGGCCGTCGGGCTCACCGACCACGGCTCGCTGGCCGGCACGATCGACCTCTACCGGTCGGCGCGCGACCAGGGCGTGAAGCCGATCGTCGGCTGCGAGGTGTACGTCGTCGACGACCGCCACGTGCAGCAGAAGGGCCACGCGCACCTGACGTTGCTCGCCGAGTCGAACGAGGGGTACGCCAATCTCGTGCGCCTCTGCTCCCTCGGGTACCTCGAGGGCTACTACTACCGGCCGCGCGTGGACTGGGAGCTGCTGGAGCGACACGCCCGCGGGCTCGTCGCGCTCTCCGGCTGCCTCTCCGGCCGCGTCTCCCGCGCCCTCGCCGAGAGCCGCCCCGGCGACGCCGAGGCGGAGCTCGACCGGCTCGTGCAGCTCTTCGGGCGCGACAGCGTCTACGTGGAGCTGCAGAACGCGGGCCTGCCCGTCCAGCAGCAGCTCGTGCCGCAGCTCGCCGAGCTGGCGGGCCGCCGGTCGCTGCCGCTCGTGGCCACCGGAGACGTCCACTACCTCGACGCGGCGGACGCCGCCAGCCACGAGGCGCTCCTCTGCATCCAGTCCGGCGACTCGCTGAAGAACCCGGGCCACTGGCGCTTCGAGACGAACGAGTTCTGGTTCAAGGCGCCCGACGAGATGGCGCTCGACTTCCCGGGTCACGAGGACGCGATGCAGCGCACGCTCGAGGTCGCGGAGCGCTGCAACGTCGAGATCGAGCTGGGTCGGATCCACCTGCCGCGGTTCCCCGTCCCCGACGGACGCGACGCGTTCGACTACCTGGTCGAGCTGTGCGACCAGGGCCTGGAAAGGCGCTACGGTGTCTCCACGCCCGAGCTGGACGACCGGCTCCGCTTCGAGCTGAAGACGATCCGCGAGATGGGCTTCGCGGACTACTTCCTGATCGTTGCCGACTTCATCGGCTTCGCGAAGCGGAACGGCGTCTCCGTGGGGCCGGGCCGCGGCTCGGCCGCCGGCTCGCTCGCCGCCTACTGCCTCGGGATCACGGACATCGACCCGATGCGGTACGGGCTCCTCTTCGAGCGGTTCCTCAACCCCGCCCGCAAGGACATGCCCGACATGGACATCGACTTCGCCGTCGAGGGGCGCGAGCGCGTGATCAACTACGTGGCGGAGAAGTACGGACGCGATCGCGTCGCGCAGATCATCACCTTCTCGACGATGGCGGCTCGCGCCGCGCTCCGCGACGCCGGACGTGTGCTCGAGGTCCCCTACGGCGTCGTCGACCGGATCGCGAAGCTCGTGCCCGAGGGGCCGGGCCAGTCGCTCGAGGACGCGATGCAGCCCGGCGCCGAGCTGCGCAAGGTCGTGGACGCCGAGCCCGTCGCGAGGGAGATCGTCGAGCTCGCGCGGCCGCTGGAGGGACTGACACGCGCCGACTCGATCCACGCAGCGGGCGTCGTGATCGGCGCCCAGCCCCTGATCGACGTCGTCCCGCTGCAGCAGAAGGGGCCGGACGCCGAGGTGGTCACCCAGTTCTCGATGAAGAACGTGGAGGCGCTCGGCCTGCTCAAGGTCGACTTCCTCGGGCTCCGCAACCTCGACGTGATCGACAAGGCGGTCGCCCTGATCGGGGGCGACCTCGACATCACGACGATCCCGATGGACGACCGCAAGACGTACGAGATGCTCGCCCGCGCCGACTCCACCGGCGTCTTCCAGTTCGAGTCGTCCGGGATGCGCGACGCCCTGCGGGCGGTCAAGCCGACGGTGTTCGAGGACATGATCGCCCTCGTCGCGCTCTACCGCCCGGGCCCGATGCAGTACATCCCGACGTACGCGGCGCGCAAGAACGGCCGTGAGCCGGTCACGTACATCGACGAGCGCCTGAAGCCGATCACCGGCGACTCCTACGGGATCTGCATCTACCAGGAGCAGTACATGCAGATCGCGAAGCAGCTCGCGGGGTTCGAGCCCGCCGAGGCGGAGACGCTACGCCGCGCGATCGGCAAGAAGATCCACGAGCTGATGGCCTCGCTCAAGGGGAAGTTCCTCGAGGGGTGCGCCGCCCGCGGCGTCTCGGCACGAGTGGCCGACCAGCTCTGGAAGGACATGGAGTCGTCGCAGGACTACTCCTTCAACAAGGCGCACTCCGCGTGCTACGCGCTGATCGCCTACCGCACCGCGTGGCTCAAGGCGAACCACCCGTGCGAGTACATGGCCGCGCTGATCTCCAGCGTGATGAACACGAAGGACCGGGTCCCGATCTACGTCAACGCCTGCGACGAGATGGGGATCGAGGTGCTGCCGCCCGACGTCAACTCCTCCGACGTCGACTTCGCCGTCGTCGACGGGAAGATCCGCTTCGGCCTGAACGCGGTCAAGAACGTCGGGGAGACCGCGTGCCGCCTGATCGTTGCCGCCCGGGCCGACGGTGGGCCGTTCGCCTCCATCTGGGACTTCACCGAGCGCGTCGACCCGCAGGTCGCCAACAAGCGCGCCCTCGAGTCGCTCGTCAAGTGCGGCGCGCTCGACTCCACCGGGGACACGCGCTTGGGCATGCTGAGCGTGCTCGAACAGGCACTCGCCCACGGGCAGAAGCTCGCCGCCGACCGGCTGATCGGGCAGTCGTCGTTCTTCGACGCTCCGGCGGGCGAGGACGACGCCGGCCCGCAGCGCCACCACCCGCCGCTGCCGACGGCCGAGTTCGAGAAGCAGGAGCTGCTGCGCCTGGAGAAGGAGACGCTCGGCCTCTACGTCTCCGAGCATCCGCTGCAGGGGGTGCGCGAGCAGCTCCGGCGCAAGACCGACGCGAACCTCTCCGAGCTGGAGCGTCGACGCGACGGCGACGTGGTGACGGTCGGCGGCATCGTCTCCGACGTCAAGCAGACGACGACGCGGCGGGGCGAGCCGATGGTCTTCCTGACCCTGGACGACCCGACCGGCTCGGCCGAGGTCGTCGTCTTCAACTCCACCTACGCCCAGGCGCGCGAGCTCTGCGTGGCCGACCGGATCCTGATCGTCAAGGGTCGCGTCGACCACAAGCAGGCCGGGGAGACCAAGCTCGTCGCCGTCGAGGTGGTCGCGTTCGAGGCCGTGCCCGAGCGCCGGGAGGTGCGCTTCGCGCTCGACGCCCGCGAGGCGCCTGCCGGCGTGATCCGTGAGCTCGCGCGGCTCGTCCGCGAGTTCCCGGGCGAGGCTCCCGTGTACCTGTCAGTGGAGACCTCCCAGGGCCCGCGGACGCTCGCCCTCGGCCCCGAGTACCGCGTCACGCCGCACCCCGACTTCCTGGCCGAGGCGAAGACCCTGCTCGGCCCGTCTGCGCTCGTCCGCTGAGCCGGCGGGTCGTCGGCCCGCTACGAGCCTGCGGACATCGCCGCCAGCCGCTCGCCGAGCGACCGCATCACCTTGGCGGCGAGCGCCGGCTGCTGGCGGAGCAGCCGCTGGAAGGCGCGGTCGGAGACGACGAGCATCCGCAGCGGGCTCGACGCGACGACGGTCGCGGTTCGCGGCACGTCGGCGACGAGCGCGATCTCGCCCACGAAGTCGCCGTCGCCGAGCTCGGCCACCTTGCGGCCCTTGCGGGTCACCTTCACGGTGCCCTCGACGAGCACGACGAACTCCCGGCCGCTCTCGCCTTCCCTCATCAACGCGGTGCCGGCGGGCACGGAGAGCTCGTCGGCGAGCTCGGCGACGTCGCCCAGCTCCCGCTTCGAGCACTCCGAGAAGAGCGGGACGCTCCGCAGCAGCTCCGCCTTCCTGTTCTTGCGCAGCGCCACCGGGCGATCCTACAAGCCCGCGCAGGCCCTCCGGGTCGTCAGAGCAGGATCTGGAGGGCGAGCTCGACGGAGCAGCCGTGCTCCAGCAACCACGTCGCCTGGTGCAGGTCGACCTCGTGCGAGTACGCGAGCACGACCGCCGACTCGCGGTCGTAGCCGGCGCGCTCGAGCGACTCGAGCCGCCAGCGCTCGATCTGCTCGAGCTCGAGGTCGGGGCCGGTGAGGAGATGAACGGGTGCCATGTCTACGAGTGAGAACGTCGAATGCCTACGTGGTATTCGCCCAGCGTCGCGGATCGGATGCGTGTTTTCTAGAGAACGCGCGTAAAGGTTCCGTGAACAGTCGCCAGTCCCTGCCGCCGCCGTGACGGGGGTCTGTCGCCAGAGTGGGGACAGTGCCCCTGGCTGCTCGCCTCCCGTGCAGGCAGAATCGGCCGCATGCCCGCGCTCCTCGCCTCGATCCCCTCCCCGGGGAGCGGCACGCTCGACCTCGGCCCGTTCACCGTCCACATGTACGGGCTGACGCTGCTGGCCGCGATCGTCGTCTGCATCGCCGTCACCGGTCGCCGGTGGGTTGCGCGCGGCGGCGACTGGGACCTGATCCTGCGCCTCGCGGTGTGGGGGGTCGCCGCCGGGATCGTCGGCGCGCGCCTGTACCACCTGGCCACGAGCTGGGACGAGGTGCCAGACGCGTGGTGGGGGCCGTTCGCGATCTGGCGCGGCGGGCTCGGCGTGTGGGGCGGGATCGGGCTCGGCTGCGTCGTCGGCGGCATCGTGGCGAAGCGCGCGGGCGCGGACGTCTGGTTGCTGGCCGACTGCCTGGCGCCGGGGCTCCTGCTCGCCCAGGGCATCGGACGGCTCGGCAACTGGTGGAACCAGGAGCTCTTCGGCAAGCCCACGGACCTCCCCTGGGGCCTCGAGATCGAGGTCTCCCGACGCCCGCTCGAGAGCATCGACCAGGCCACGTACCAGCCGACCTTCCTCTACGAGCTGGCGTGGGACTTCCTGGCCGCCGCGATCCTCGTGCTCCTGATCGAGCGACGCTTCCGGCCGCGGCCGCCCGGGATCTTCGCTGCGTACGTGATGCTCTACTGCGCCGGGCGCTTCGTCGTCGAGCAGCTCCGCATCGACCCCGCCCACGAGATCGCGGGGATGCGTCTCAACGGCTGGGTGGCGGCGCTCGGGTTCGTCGCCGGCGGCGTCTGGCTCTGGCTCTCCCAGCGACGCCGCGGCGGTGCGACGCGGCCACCGCAGCCGAAGATGGCCGTCCCGAAGAGCCGCGTCCGACCCGGGGGCTAGGGTCGGCGGGTGGCCACGGCCGTCCGCGACCTCGAGTTGGACCTGGACGCCTTCGAGGGGCCTTTCGACCTCCTGCTCACGCTCGTCCTCCGCGATCAGCTCGCGCCCGCGGAGATCGACGTCGCCGGGATCGTCGTCGCCTTCGTCGAGCATCTCGCCGAGCGCGACGAGCTCGACCTCGAGAGCTGCGGCGAGTTCCTCGTGCTCGTCTCCGCGCTGCTCGAGCTGAAGGCCCGGGGCCTCTTCCCCGACGAGGACGCGGAGCTCTCCGACCTCGGCCCGGAGGAGGCGGCGGAGGAGCTCGCGCGGCGGCTCGCCGAGTACCGGCGGATGAAGGACGCGGCCGGGTGGCTGCGGGAGCGCATGGCTGCCGAGCGAGACCGGTTCTTCCGGCTGGGCCCCGCCCCGCTGGCGCCGCGACCCGAGCGTCGGCTGGCCCCGCAGCCGCCGGGGCTCCTGGCGGCCGCGCTGAGAGGGTTGGCGGTGG
>JAOUEK010000333.1 GCA_029858755.1 Thermoleophilia bacterium | reverse complement strand
GTGCGGTGCGGTTTCGTGGCACTGCGGGCCAGTGTAGATGCCGCGGCCGCGCGCGTGGCCCGACCGACGGGCCTACCGGCGTCCGCCGTTGCGCCGCGCGCGGGCGCGACTCGCACGGTGGATCGCTTCGAACTCCTCGAGGCTGCGGCCCGAGCCGACCGCGACGCACGTGAGCGGGCTCTCAGCGAGGTGCACCGGCATCTGCGTCTCGTGCCGCAGGCGCTCGTCCATGCCCTGCAGCAAGGCCCCGCCGCCGGCGAGCACGATGCCGCGATCCATGATGTCCGCCGCGAGCTCCGGGGGCGTCTTGTCGAGCGTCGACTTGATCGCGTCGATGATCTGCGAGACGGGCTCGTCGAGCGCCCGGCGCACTTCGTCGGAGGAGATGATCACCGTCTTCGGCAGCCCAGTGAGCATGTCGCGACCGCGGACCTCCGCCTGCACCTCCTCCGGCAGCCGGTACGCGGAGCCCACCTCGAGCTTGATCTCCTCGGCGGTCTGCTGGCCGACGAGCAGCTTGTACTCCTTCTTGATGTGGTTGACGATCGCCTCGTCCATCTCGTCGCCCCCCACGCGGAGCGACTGGGAGACGACGATGCC
The DNA here is from genome assembly GCA_029858755.1 of Thermoleophilia bacterium. Taxonomy (GTDB): domain Bacteria; phylum Actinomycetota; class Thermoleophilia; order Gaiellales; family Gaiellaceae; genus Gaiella. The sequence goes on along the minus strand of JAOUEK010000333.1, from coordinate 2,763 downwards.
GCCGAGCGAGATCACGGCGACCTCGGTGGTGCCACCGCCGATGTCGACGATCATGTTCCCGGTGGGCTCGGCGACGGGCAGCCCGGCGCCGATCGCTGCAGCCATGGGCTCCTCGATCAGGTACGCCTGCCTGGCACCGGCCGAGAGCGTCGCCTCCTCGACGGCGCGCTTCTCCACACCGGTCACGCCGGAGGGGACACAGACGACGACGCGCGGGTGGGCGAAACGGTGCTGGTGCACCTTCTGGATGAAGTGCCGCAGCATCTGCTCGGTGACGTCGAAGTCGGCGATGACGCCGTCCTTGAGCGGCCGGATCGCGGAGATCGTCCCGGGCGTCCGCCCGAGCATGCGCTTGGCCTCGACGCCGACCGCGTGCACGTCGCCGGTGCGCTGGTCGATCGCAACCACCGACGGCTCGGAGAGCACGATGCCCCGGCCGCGAACGTAGACGAGCGTGTTTGCGGTGCCGAGGTCGACCGCCATGTCGCGCCCGCCGAAGCCGGTCATGGAGCGGAACAGTCCCATGGGAAGCGGAGTGTAGCGACGTGTCGATTTGCAGGGAGGTTCAGTACCCGCAGACCGACGCTCGACACAGACCGCACGAAGCGTGGCGGGCTCGCGCGTCCGCAGCCACGGCCGACGGCGGCGTGGCACCCCGGCCGCGAGAGCGGCCGGGCTTCAGGGATTGTCGCGATCGCGAATCCGCTCCTGCGGATTCTCGATCTACGGGAGGGTCTGGGCGAGCAGCTCGGGCGCGTGGCGCTCGAGCAGGTCGACGAGCAGGGCGGCCGGGAGCCCGACCACGTTCAGGTAGTCGCCCTCGACCCGCGCCACGAGCCGCCCACCGAGACCCTGGATCGCGTACCCGCCTGCCCGCCCCTCCCACTCCCTGCTTCCCACGTAGCCGTCGACGTCGAGCCGGGTGAGGAGGCGGAACGTCACGTCGGTGAGCTCGTGGTGCACCACCTCGAAGCCCGGTCCGAGCAAGCAGAGCCCTGAGAGCACCGTGTGCGTGCGACCCGAGAGCTGGCGCAGCATGCGCGCCGCCTCGACCTCGTCGCCCGGCTTGCCGTACACGCGGCCGTCGAGCTGCACCGTCGTGTCGACACCGAGCGTGACCCTCCCCTCCTCGTGCACCGAACGGGCCTTGCCGACGGCATGATCGCGGACGAGGGCCGCTGGGTCGGCGCCGGGCGGGTCGTGCTCCTCGTAGGCGGGGGCGACGGCCTCGAAGGGAATGCGCAGCTGCTCCAGGATCCACCGCCGCTGCGGCGACGTCGAAGCGAGCCGGAGGGCCGAGGCGAACACGGTCGCGGCTGGAGCGGTCACGAGCGCCTCCGGGCGACCCAGATCTCCTCGGCCGGCCAGCGTCTGGCCCACTCGACGGAGAAGGCGTCGTAGTACTCGTGGTCGACGGCGTCGTCGGGCGGGTAGACCTCGACCAGGTCGACGACGTCGAAGCCGGTGCGGGTGAGCAGGCGGAACAGCTCCCCGTGGGGCAGGTGCCACTCGACACCGATCGTGTCGGGCCACTCCGTGCGCCCGAGCTCCCGTTGCGGGCGTTGCAGGGTCGTGGTCGGCGGCCCTTCGTCCGGGTAGCAGAGCACCGAGAGCGTGCTGTTGCGGAAGAGCCAGAGCCGCCCACCGGGCCGCAGCAGCCGGTGGGCCTCCGGGATCCAGCGATGCGGGTCGCACCAGATGCTCGCGCCGTACTCCGAGACGGCGAGGTCGAAGCTCGCGTCGGGCAGAGGCACGTCCTCGGCGCTCGCCTCCACGAGCGGGAAGTCGAGGCCGAGCTCCCGCTGGCAGCGGCGCGCGGTGGCGAGCTGCGCCGGAGTCACGTCGACCCCGACGGGGCGCGCGCCCCGACGCGCCAGCCACGCGGAGACGTACGCGGTGCCGCAGCCGAGCTCCACCACGTCGAGCCCGCCGACGTCGCCGAGCGTCTGCAGCTCCGCCTCGGGGGCGTCGAACACCCCCCACGTGATCTCCTCCGCCGCCCAGCGCACGGAGGCCTGCCGGTCGGTGAACTCCGCGTTCGCGCGCGTCCAATCCTCGCGGTTACGGCGGGCGTCGTCGGAGATCTCGCTCACAGGCCCGATGCTACGCACGCGCAGCGGCCGGCGGCGGGCAGGCGCGCCTCGCACCGGCCTCATCACTCGGCGCGAGACCGCGCCCTCCGCGCGGCGGCGAAGCCGGGTCTGCTCCGCGCCCGCTCGGCGGCCCTGCGGATCGCGCGGGCGGCTCCTCCTGTGGATCCCGCGTTGGCGCGGCTAGGGAAGGAGCCCGTCGGGGAAGAACAGCCTGAGCTCGCGGCGGGCGCTCGGCTTCGAGTCGGAGCCGTGGACGATGTTCTCGCCGAGCAGGGTGGCCAGGTCGCCGCGGATCGTCCCGGGAGCCGCGTCCCTCGGGTGGGTCGCGCCCATCATCCCCCGCACCCCGCCGATCGCGTCCTCGCCGCGGACGGCGAGCGCCAGCACCGGCCCGGAGGTGATGAACTCGACGAGCTCGCCGAAGAACGGCTTGCCCCGGTGCTCCGCGTAATGCTGCCGGGCGAGCGCCTTCGTGATCCGCAGCAACCTGGCACCGCGCAGCTCGTAGCCCCGCCGCTCGAAACGGCCGACGATCTCGCCGCACAGCCCGCGGCGGACGCCGTCGGGCTTGACGAGCACGAGCGTGGTCTCGACGGCCATCGGCGGGGGAGTCTAGCGACGGCCCTCGCGGCGGCGGCGTGACTGCGGCAACGGCTGCAGCAGGTCGTCG
>JAOUEK010000332.1 GCA_029858755.1 Thermoleophilia bacterium | reverse complement strand
GCTCGGGGCGCTCCTGATCACGGTGGTCGGCGTGCTCGTCGACGCGATCGTGGCCGGAGTCGACGCGCGCAAGCGGTCGCTGCACGATCGCGCCGCCGGCACCGTCGTCCTCCGCTTCAGGTGAGTCGGCTGTCGGCGCGCACGCGCCAGTAGGATCGCGTCATGTCCCGCTTCCCCGATCGACTCAACCAGCAGATCGCGAACGAGTTCGGCGCCTCGCAGCAGTACGTCGCGATCGCCGTCCACTACGACGCCCAGACCCTCCCGCAGCTCGCCGCTCACTTCTACCGCCAGGCGGTCGAGGAGCGCAACCACGCGATGATGATCGTCCAGTACCTTCTCGACGCCGACGAGGACGTCCACGTGCCCGGCGTGGAAGAGCCGCAGGTGGCCTTCGCGGACGTCGTCGAGCCGGTCGCGCTCGCGCTCACCCAGGAGAAGCGCGTCACCGAGCAGATCGCCGACCTCGTCAAGCTGGCGCGCGAGGAGGGCGACCTCGTCGGCGAGCAGTTCCTGTACTGGTTCCTGCAGGAGCAGCGCGAGGAGGTGTCGTCGATGCAGAGCCTGCTCGACGTCGTGGAGCGCTCCCGCGAAAACGTCGTGCACGTGGAGGAGTACCTGGCACGCGAGTCGGGTGGCGAGAGCCCGCTCGAGGTCGGCGCGCCCCCCGCGGCCGGCGGCTCGCTCTAGGCCGGCGCGTCGACGACCGCGTAGACCCGCCGCTGCTCGGGCAGGCCCTTCAGCGTGTGCACACCGCGGTCCTCGAAGACGAGGCCCGAACCGGCCACGAGGTCGCGCACTGTCGCCGACACCAGCACCTCTCCCGGGGTAGCCAGTGACGCGATCCGGGCGCCCGTGACCACGGCGACGCCGGCGACCTTGCCTTCAGCCTGCTCGCACTCACCCGTGTGCACCCCTGCCCGCGCGTCGAGCCCGAGCGGAGCGACCGCGTCCCGGACGGCGCAGGCGCAGCGGATCGCGCGAGCCGGCCCGTCGAAGGTCGCGAAGAAGCCGTCACCGGCGGTGTCGAGCTCGCGACCACGGAATCGCTGCAGCTCACGGCGCACGAGCGCGTGGTGCTCGGCGACGAGGTCGCGCCAGGCGCGGTCGCCGAGCTCCACCGCCTTCACGGTGGAGTCGACGATGTCGGTGAAGAGCACCGAGGCGAGGACGCGCTCGGGCCCCAACGCTGTTCTGCTCGCTGCGGCGTCGAGGAAACGCGCGATCTCGTCGACCATCTCGCCGAACCCGTCGCCGTAGAGCCCGTTGCCCGTGCCCGGGGTCTCGAAGAGCCGCGCTCCCGCGATGCGGTCGACGAGGAAGCGGGCGCTCTCCCGGTAGGCATCGTCCATGCGCTCGCGCGACAGGACGAGCATCGGCACCTGGAGCGTGCCGAGCAGCGGCCGGACGTCGATGTCGATCATCATCCGCCAGAAGTCGGCAGCGCCTCGCGGGCTCGCGCTGTTGCGCTGGAAGCGGGCGAAGCTCGCCGCGAGCGAGTCGCGATCGGTCGCCCCGGGGAACAGGTGATCCGCCGTGCTGAGCGCGTCCTCGATCGTGCCCCAGTCCCGCTCGATCTCGTGCGCCTCTCGCTCCGCGTCCTCGCGGCTCTCCCCCCACGGGTACTCGGGCGCCCACAGCGTGCGCGGGCTCGTCCCGAAGAGGACGAGCCCGAGGCACCGCTCGGGGTGGGTCGCGGCGAAGAGGATCGCGAGCGGTCCGCCGTCCATGAGCCCGAGCAGCGCGGCGCGCGAGGAGCCGGCTGCGTCCATGACCGCGCGCACGTCGTCCATCCGTTCCTCGAGCGGCGCAACGCCGGCGATCCGGTCGGAGAGCCCGGTACCGCGCTTGTCGAACGCGATACGCGCGCGATCGACGCCAGGCCTTCGTTCAGTTGCGCCGCGGCGGCACCTCCCACACGAGCTCGACGTTCGACGCGAACGGGGCGCAGAAGACGAGGTCGGCCGCGCCCTCCCCGAAGACCTGGTACGCGACATAGACGTCGCCGCTCCGGGCCCAGCGTGTCTCGGGGACCTCCACGCGTGAAGCGTACGGCGTTCCGCGCCGCCGAAGTAGCATTTCGCCCCGTGCACGAGCTACGGCTCCAGACCGAGCGGCAGAGCCAGCTCGTCGACATCACCCGGCAGGTGCAGGAGGCCGTCGCCGGCGCGCGCGGGGCCGCGGTGCTGGTCTACGTCCCGCACACGACCGCGGGCGTGACGATCAACGAGCACGCCGACCCGGCGGTGGCGCGCGACTTCGAGGCGGCGCTGGAGCGGATCGCCCCGGCCGACTGGCCGTGGCAGCACGTGGAGGAGGGGGAGGAGAACGCCCCCACGCACATCCGGGCGTCGCTGATGGGGCCGAGTGTCGTGATCCCGTTGCGCGAGGACGGCACGCTCGCCCTGGGGACGTGGCAAGGGGTCTTCTTCTGCGAGTTCGACGGGCCGCGCACGCGCTCCGTCCACGTCACCGTCGTGCAGTAGCGGTCAGGTCGCGACGTCGCGGCGCGTGAAAGCGACGAGGCCCGCCGCGCCGAAGACGGCGCCGGCGCCGAGCAGCAGCAGCACGCGGGGCACGTCGAGGCCGGAGCGCAGCGGGTCGCCCGCCGCGTACTGGAAGAACGGCGTCAGCTCGCGGATCGCGTCGAATGCCGGCACCAGCGGCGCCAGGCCGTTGACGACGTACGTCACCACCGCAGCGGCGACCGCGACGCCGATCGCCAGCGCACGCCGCCCGGTTGCCGCCCCGAGCCCGAAGGCGATGCCGCCGAAGACGAGGGCGAGAGCCACTGCAGCGACGCAGGCCGCGGCGAGGTCGCCGACGCCCACCTCCATGTCCACGAGCGGCGCGCCGGCGGCCAGGCAGGCGAACAGCACGGCTCCCAGGCCTGCGACCTCGAGCGTCATCGCCGCGAGCTTCTCGAGCGCGACCCTGGCGCGCGAGACGGGCACCGACAGGAGCAGGTCGAGCGTGCCCCGCTCCTCCTCACCCGCGATCGCACCGGCGCCGGCGCCCACCGCGGCGATCAAGAACAGCAGCGGCACCATGAAGGAGAAGAGCTCGGAGCCGAGGTAGCCGGCCCCGGAGAGGTAGTCGACTTCGCCGCCGAACGCGATGAAGCCCTTCAGCGCCTCGGGGTACTCCTGCACGAGCGCGTTCAGCTCCTCGTTGTCGCGCACGGTGGGGAAGACCGCGACCATCAGCGCCACGAGCCCTGCGATCCCGATCGCCCACCACGCGAACGCTCTCCGGCTGTCGCGCAGGGTCTTCGTGAGCACGCTACGCATCATCGGACGCCCGCCGCCGGTAGAGATCGAGGAAGATGTCCTCGAGGTCGGCCTCCTCCACGTCGAGCCCCGTGGTCGTGAAGCC
>JAOUEK010000331.1 GCA_029858755.1 Thermoleophilia bacterium | reverse complement strand
GTTCTCGGGCGAGTCCTCGCTGGGCGCGATGCGATAGGCCTGCAGACGAGCCACCAGCGCCGGGTTCGGGCCCTCGGCGATCTCCGGCTCCTCCGCCGCTCCCTGACCCAGCGCCGGCTGCGGGGGCGGGACGGCCCGTCGGCCGTGCGGCTCACGCGTCGCCTTCTCGGCGGCGAGCCGATCGGCCTCCGCTGCCGCCCGGGCGTCCTCCGCCGCTGCGTGCGCGGCGCGCTCGGCCGCGGCGCGCTCGGCCCTCTCGTGGGCGAGCTGCCGCTCCCGGTCGAGCCGCTCGCGCTTCGCCTGCGCCCGCCGCTCGCGCCAGGACAGCCGTTGCGCGTCATCCTCCGCGTCGTGGACCGCGGTGTCGGCCGGCTCGACCACGAGCTCGGCGACCACGAGCTCGGCGGCCTCGTGCTCGGCGGCCTCGTGCTCGGCGGCCTCGTGCTCGGCGACCTCGTGCTCCCCCTCGAGGCCTCGCGCGGCGAGCGCCTCCTCGGCGGCGCGGACGGCGTCTGCCTGCTCCCGGGCACGACGCTCCGCCTCGGCCTGCTCGTGTGCGCGTCGGTCCGCGTCGACCTGTTCCCGGGCGCGGCGCTCGGCGTCGGCTTCCACGGCGCGACGCTCCGCCTCGGCCTGCTCCCGTGCGCGACGCTCGGCGTCCGCCTGCTCCCGTGCGCGGTTCCGGGCTGCGGCCTCCTCTGCCCTGCGTGCCTCCGCGCCTGCCTCCTCGGCGGTGCGTCGCGCCTCCGCCTCGGCCGCGGCGCTCGCCGCGCCGGGCGCCACTGCGGTCGGTGCCGCCGGGGACGCCGCCCTGGCACGCTCGTCGATCGCGCGCTCGTGCTCGAGCTGGCGGAGCTCGACCCGGCGGATCTTGCCGCTCCGGGTCTTCGGCAGCGCGTCGACGAACTCGATCTCCCGCGGGTACTTGTGCGGCGACGTGAGCGCCTTGGCGTGCTCCTGGAGCTCGTGCGCGAGCTCGTCGCTCGGCTCGATCCCCGCGCGGAGGACGACGAATGCCTTCACGATCTCGCCTCGGTCGGGGTCGGGCTTGCCGACAGCCGCGCTCTCGGCCACCGCCGCGTGCTCGAGCAGCGCGTTCTCCACCTCGAAGGGGCCGATGCGGTACCCGGCGGACGTGATCACGTCGTCGGCGCGACCCGTGAACCAGAAGTAGCCGGCCTCGTCCCGGACCGCGCGATCCCCGGTCACGTACCAGTCCCCCCGGAACACCGCCGCCGTCTCGTCGCGGTCCTGCCAGTAGCGGGCGAACAGCGAGGGCGGCCTGCCGCGGAGCGCGATGTCGCCCTCCACGCCCCGAGCCACGGGCTGCCCGTCGTCGCCGATCACGTCCACGTCGTGGCCAGGCGTGGGGAGGCCCATCGACCCGGGTCGCACCTCCGAGCTCCTGGTGTTCGCGACGAGGAGCGTGTTCTCCGTCTGCCCGTAGCCGTCGTAGATCGTGATCCCGAACGCCTCCCGGAAGCGCTCGATCACCTCGGGGTTGAGCGGCTCGCCCGCGGACACGGCGTGCCGCAGTCGCGACAGGGGGTGGCGCTCGAGCGCGTCGAGCTTCGCCATCAGCCGGTACTCGGTCGGTGACTGGCAGAGGATCGTGACGCCGAGCCGGTCGATCAGCCCGAAGCGCTCCTCGGGGTCGAAGCCGCCCTCGTGGAGGACGATCTCCGCCCCGCGAGACCAGGGGCCGAGGAGCACGTTCCAGATCGACTTGGCCCAGCCCGTGCCGGCGGTACACCAGACGAGGTCGCCGGGCCGTGCCCCCAGCCAGTGCTCCGCCTGCATCCGCGTTGCGAACGTGTAGCCGTGCGTGTGGGTGACGCCCTTCGGGTCGCGCGTGGTGCCCGACGTGTAGAGGATGAAGGCGTAGTCGAACCACCGCGTGTCCTCCGTGGGCGCGGTCGTCGGCTGGTGCCGGAGCAGGAGCCGCGCGTCGTCGAGGTAGACGATGTCGACAGGCCCTTCGAGCAGCCCGCGCATCGCGTCGATCTCGCCCTGCGTGCTGCGGTCGGCGACGACGAGCGACGCGCCGGAGTGGGCGACCCGGAAGGCGAGGTCGCGGGCGCGGAGCATGTCGGTGCAGGGCACCGTGATCAGGCCGGCCTTGAGCGCACCCAGCATGATCCCGAGCCAGTCGGGGACCTTCCCCACGACGACGACGACGCGGTCGCCAGGCTCGGTGCCGCGGCCGCGCAGCAGGTGCGCCCAGCGCGTCGCGTCGAGTGCGAGCTGCGCGAAGGTCTGCCTGGTGATGATGCCCTGCCGGTCGACGAAGGTCAGCGCCCGGCGGTTCGGGTCCTCCGCGAGCGCCTCCACGACGTCCCGCGTGAAGTTGAACTGCTCGGGCAGGTTCCAGTCGAAGTCGGGCGTGCTCATCGAGGCGACCCCGCAGCTACGACGCTGCGCTCTCCCATCGCTCGCGGTAGTCGTCGCGCACCGGGGTGAAGACGTCGATCAGCGTCGCCCCTTCCGGGCCGAAGAACGCGGAGTGCTCCACGTCGCCCGGGATCACGTAGCCCTCCATCGGCCCCAGCTCATGCGTGACCCCGTCGACGATCAGGGCCTGCATGCCGCGGAGCACGATCCCGAGCTGCTCGTGGGGATGACTGTGCGGAGCCACCGTGGAGCCCGGGGCGCACTCGATCACGTTGACCATCGCGCGCTCCCCGAACAGCGGGCGCCCCGTGACCCCCGCGGCGAGCTCGAACGGGTCCACGGCGTCGAATCGGACGAACCGAGCCTCCATGCTCCGAGTATCGCAGCGGTCGCCGTGGTCCGCCAACGCGCTGCGCCCGTCGGGCGTGGGGCGAGCTCGCCTCGCCGCTCCCGGGGTATGGTTGAGCCGACGTGACCGCCGTCGAGATCGATCTCCTGCGGACACAGGCCTACGTCGCGGGCCGGTGGGTCGACGCCGACTCCGGCGCGACATTCCCAGTCGACGACCCGGCCACGGGAGCGACGCTCGCGGAGCTGCCGCGCCTCGGCGCCGAGGAGACGCGACGGGCGATCGAGGCGGCGGCTGACGCGCAGCCGGCCTGGGCCGGGCTGCTCGCGAAGGAGCGGGCCCGGCTGCTCCGCGCGCTCGCGGACGCGATGCTCGAGCGGAAGGACGACCTCGCCCGGTTGCTCACGCTCGAGCAGGGCAAGCCGCTCGCCGAGTCGTATGCGGAGATCGCCTACGCGGCGTCGTTCTTCGAGTGGTTCGGCGAGGAGGCGAAGCGTGTCTACGGCGACACGATCCCGAGCCCGCTCCCCGGTCGCCGGATCCTCGTGCTCAGGCAGCCGGTCGGCGTCACCGTCGGCATCACGCCGTGGAACTTCCCGTCGGCGATGATCACGCGCAAGGCGGCGCCCGCGCTCG
>JAOUEK010000330.1 GCA_029858755.1 Thermoleophilia bacterium | reverse complement strand
CGCCGCGTCGCTCGCCGACGAGCTGGAAGCGGCGGTCGACCCCCGTGAAGCGGCCGAGCGCCGCTGCTGCGTCCGCCCGCGCCATCCCTGCGAGCTCGAGCGCCTGCAGCGCCGCCGCGGCGTTGCGGCGATTGTGCTCACCGGGCACCCGCAGCGCCCCCTCCCAGGGCTCGAGCTCCCAGCTGCGGACGACCTCGGGCACCCGCTCGAGCCAGCGCTCGAGCGCGTCGCGCAGCTCGGCCTCGGACGCGTAGGCGGCGTGGTGGTCGAGCTCGACGTTCGTGACGACGGCGATCTCCGGCTGGAGCTCCAGCACGGAGCGGTCGGACTCGTCGCCCTCGAGCACCAGCCAGCCGCTGCCCGCGCCGGCATTGCCGCCGAGTTGCGGGACAACGCCGCCGATCACCCAGGACGGGTCGTGCCCCGTCTCGCGGAGCGCGAACGCGATCATCCCGCACGTCGTCGTCTTGCCGTGCGCCCCGGTGACCACGATCGTCGGCGCCGAGGTGACGAGCTCGGCCAGGAAGGCCGCCCGCGGCGTGCCCTCGAGCCGGTGCCTGTGAGCGGTCGAGACGACGACCTCCCAGCCGGCGGGCGGCGCAGGCTCACCGCCGAGGTCGACGTCGACACCGTCGAGGGTCTCCATGAAGATCGTCTCGCGGACGTCCCAGCCCCGGACCTCCGCCCCCAAGGCACGTGCGATGTTCGCGTAGGCCGACAGCCCGGAGCCGCCGATGCCGACGAAGTAGATCTTCCTCCCCCGAAGGGGCGAGGCGGGCCTCGCCCGCGTCACGCCTCACCCCGGGCCAGCGCCACCAGCTCGTCGGCGATCTCCTCGGCTGCATCGGGACGCGCGAGGTCGAGCATCGCCTCACGCATCGACTGCAGCCTCGCACGGTCGGCGAGCAGCTCCTCGACGAGGGCCGGCACCCGCGCCACCTCGTCGTCGCGCACCACGACGGCACCGCCTCCACGCTCGAAGTGCCGCGCGTTCAGCGTCTGGTGGTCGGCGGTGGCGAACGGGTAGGGGACGAGGATCGACGGCGTGCCCGCTGCTGCGAGCTCCCAGACGGTTCCTCCGGCCCGCGACACGGCCACGTCGGCCGCCGCCAGCGCGTCGCCGAAGTGGTCGGTCTGCGCGACGAGCACATAGCCGTCCCGGGAGACGCGCGGACGCAGCGTCGGGAAGTCTCGCTCACCGCAGACGTGGAGCACCGCCGGCCCGTGGTCGGCCCACGCGTCCACCGCCATCTCGTTCAGGGAGCGGGCGCCTGCGAGCGCACCGAACACCGCGACCACCGGGCCGTCGACCGGCAGCCCGAAGCGGCGACGGCCCTGCTCCGTCGACGCCCCGCGGTGCGCGCGAGGGATCGGCCGCCCGACCACCCGGTACTTCGGGCCGTCGCGCCCGGGGATCGGGTACGCGAGGTACACGCGGCGCGCGAAGGGCGCCGCCAGCCGGTTGGCCAGGCCGAGGTGGGCGTCGGCCTCGGTGAGGGCGGCCGGGATCCCGCGCAGCCGTGCGGCGAGCACCATCGGCCCCGCGACGTAGCCGCCGCCCCCGAGCACCACCTCCGGGCGTCTGCGGCCCAGGATGCGGACGCACGCGATCGGCGCCGTGAAGGCCTGCCACAGCGCGCGGACGAGAGCGATACCGGGCCGGCGCGGGAAGCCGCTGACCTCGAAGGTGTCGAGCGCCCAGCCGGCGTCAGGCACCAGTCGCGACTCGACGCGGTCGCGCGTTCCGGCGAACGTCACGGTCGCGCCTCGATCGCGCAGCGCCTCGGCGACGGCGAGTGCCGGGCGCACGTGACCCGCGGTTCCCCCGGCCGCGACCACGCACGCGAGCTTCGACGACGCGCTCATTGACCGCGATGTTAAGGAGGATGCCGACCCCGGCGAGCAGGACGAGGAGCGACGAGCCGCCGTACGACACGAACGGCAGGGGAATCCCCGTGAGCGGCGCGATGCCGAGCACGGCCGCGATGTTCAGCGCGGCCTGGCCGCAGACGAGCGTCGTGAGCCCCGCGGCGAGGCGCTTGCCGAACGGGTCACGACACGCGAGCGCGACGCGGAAGCCTGCCCACGCGAAGGCGACGAAGGCCGCGACCAGGAGCGTCGAGCCGACGAGCCCGAGCTCCTCGCCGACGACCGCGTAGATCATGTCGGTGTGGGCTTCGGGGAGGAAGTTGATCTTCTGGATGCCCTGTCCCAGCCCCTGACCGGTGATCCCGCCGGAGCCGAGGCCGATCATCGCCTGCACCGTCTGGAAGCCAGCGCCCTCCGGATCCTGCCACGGGTCGAGGAAGCTGAGCATGCGCGAGCGCCGGTACGGCTCCAGCCAGATCGCGGCCCCACCGACGGCGACCGCCAGCAGCGAAACGGACGCGAGCACGCGGATCGGCGTCCCCGACACGAGCAGGATGCCGAGCACCATCAGCACGAGCGTGATCGTGGTGCCGAGGTCGGGCTCGAGCAGCACCAGCCCGCCGATCACGACGAGCACCCAGCCGACGGGGTTCATCAGCTCGCCGACGCTCTTCGGCGCGGGTCGCCGCGAGAGCACCCCGCACGCGAAGAGGCAGAGAGCGAGCTTGGCGAACTCGGAGGGCTGCAGGCTGACCGGGCCCAGGACGAACCAGCGGCGCGCGCCGTTGATCGGCGGCCCGACGGCCAGCACCGCCATGCACGCGACCAGCACCCCGAGCAGCAGCAGCGGTGCGAGCAGGCGGAGGCGGTGGTAGTCGAAGCGAGAGAGCGCGAGGAGCAGGAACGCGCCGGCTCCCGCGTAGAGCGCCTGCTTGACGAGGAAGCGCATCGGGTCGCCCTCGCCGATGGCGGCGGAGGCCGACGTCGCGCTGAACACCATCACCAGCCCAAAGGCGACGAGCCCGAGCGTGACGAGCACCAGGACTCGTTGCTCGAGTTGCCCGTGCTTCACCCGCCGAGCTTCGCCACGAGGCGCCGGAACTCCTCCCCGCGATGCTCGAAATCCCTGTATTGATCGAAGCTCGCGCACGCCGGCGAGAGCAGCACGACATCCCCCGGCCGCGCCGCCGCGGAGGCCCTGCGCAGCGCCGTCTCCAGGTCGCCGGCGTCGGTCACCGGTACCCCCGCGGCGCGGAGCGCCGCACCGAGCTCCGCCGCCGCCTCCCCCACCACGTACGCGCGGTCACCGGCCTCGAAGGCGGCCGCCAGCGGCGCGTAGGGCTCCGCCTTCCCGCGGCCGCCGAGGATCACGTGCTTGGCGACGCCCGGGAACGCCTGCAGCGCCCGCAGCGCCGCCGCGACGTTGGTCGCCTTGGAGTCGTTCACATAGCGGACGCCGCCCCGTTCGGCGACGGGCTCGATGCGGTGCGCGACCCCGGGGAAGCTGCGGAGC
>JAOUEK010000329.1 GCA_029858755.1 Thermoleophilia bacterium | reverse complement strand
GGCGGCCAGCCGGGCGGCGGCCACGTCCGGCAGCAACGCGAGCGCGACTGCTCCGAGCCCGGCCCCCCAGGCGACGAGGCCGCCGAGCCGGAGCGCACGACGGTGCGCGACGAGCAGCGTGGCGAGCCCGATGCCCCCGACGACGCCGCCGACCTGACCGACGACGTTCACGGCTGCTCCTCGGGGGCGCGGACGAGGACGGCGGCGCGGTCGCGGTAGCCGTTGGCGGTCATCGTCAGCGTGTAGCGACCCGGGACGAGCGGCGCCGTGAGCAGCACCGTGCCCGGCCTCGCCGTCCCCGAGCGGCCGCCGAGCCTCCACGTGATCCTGGCCGCGTCGCTGGAGACGAGGACGGGGAAGCGCGCGCCTGCAATCACTTCGATCCTGTCGCGGCCCAACGCGACGTAGCGGACCGTCACGTTCACCTCACCCGTGGGCCCGCCGACGTTCCCGGCCGCGTCGCGCGCGATCAAGGACAGCCCGTAGACCCCTCGGGCCGCCGGCTTCCCGTCGATCGTCCCGAACCAGTCGAGGCGGCCCTGCTTGCGGCGCCCACGCAGTCGAAGCTGCTGCACGCCGTCGACGAGCAGCGAGGCGCTCACACGCTCTCCGGCCCGGAAGCGCACGATCACCCGGTCGGCGCGCTTGTCCCCGTCGGGCGAGAACACGCGCGGCCGGGCCGAGACGAGCCTGATCGTGGGCGGCGTCACGTCGACGCGGATCGGGTTCGGCATCGTGATCGTGCGCCGCTCCCGCCGCAGCTCGATCCGCGGCCGGTACTCGCCCTCGGGGACGAGGCGCCCGCCGTCGTCGCGGCCGTCCCAGAAGAAGGTGACGCGGCCGCGCGCCGCCACCTGGTCACGCGCGAGCTCACGCACCGGCGTCCCCCCCGAGTCGACCACCGACACCGAGACCACGTCACGCCGGCGGAGGCGAAAGGTGATCGTGGCCGTGTCCGTCCCGCACTCGCAGACCGGTGAGAAGATCTTGTCCACGCTCGTCCCGACGATCGGCGTGGGTGTCAGCTTCAGCCGCTCGGTCACCACGAATGCGATCGCGGTCGCCGCGAGCAGGGCCGCGACGAGCGCGGCTGGGGCGTAACGGGCCACGGCGCTGCCGGTGATTGTAGGGTCGTGGCGCTCCCGCACGAGGCTCCGACGGCGTCCTCGAGCACGATAGGCACACTGAGTCATCCCCTTCCGCCGTCCCCGCACACGCACGCTCCTGCTCGTCGTCGGCGCCCTGGTGGCGGTGGCGCTGCTGGGCCTGGGCGCCGCGTTCCTCGCCGTCACGCTCCGTGAGCCGCCGTCCGGCGCCCTCGACACCGACCTCGGGGACGTGACCGTGATCGAGCCGACCGCACCGCCGCCGAAGCCGAAGCCTTCCCCGTCGGCACCGGTCGTCGACCGGCGCTGCTGGCCGATGTTCGGCGGCGACCGCAGCCGCGCCCTCGCCCGCCCCGACATCCGGCTCGGCGTCCCGGCGCGGCCGTCGCTGTGGGCACGCGGCCTGAAGGCGTATGTCGAGTATCCGCCGAGCTACTGCGACGGGATGCTGTACGTGAACACGTTCCGCGGCGACACGTGGGCGATCGACGCCGCGACCGGCAAGGTCGAGTGGCGGCGGCGCAGCCGAGCGCCGAAGGCGTCGACGCCGGCGATTGCGGGAGCGTACGTGCTCGTCTCGTCGCACGACGGCACCGTGACGGCGCTCGACCGGCGAAACGGCAAGACCGCGTGGCAGGTGCGGACGGGAGCGAAGGTCGAGTCGTCTCCGGCGGTTGTCGACGGCACCGCCTACTTCGGCGCCACGGACGGCCACCTGTTCGCGGTCGACGCCGCGACCGGCAAGGTGCGGTGGGCGTACGACACCGGCGGGCGGATCAACTCGAGCCCGTCCCTGACCCGTGGCCGCGTGTGCATCACGACGTACGCCGGCTCGATCTTCTGCCTCCGCCGCAGCGACGGCACCAAGGTGTGGAGCACGTACGTGAAGCGCGACGCGTTCCGCTACGAGAGCTTCTACGCGAGCGCCTCCACCGACGGCACCCGCCTGTACACGTTGGCGCGCTCGGGGAAGGTCGTCGCGCTCTCGGTCGACGACGGTGAGGTGCTGTGGACGCGCGAGATCGGGAGCCTCGGCTACACGACGCCCGCGCTCGCGGCGGACCGCATCTTCGTGGGGGACTTCCGCGGGCAGCTGCGCGCGTACCGCAAGCGCGACGGGAAGGAGCTGTGGCGGTCGTGGGTCGGCGGTCGGATCCTCGGCTCGCCAGTGGTCGTCGGCAACCTCGTCTTCTTCTCCACGCTCGAGCAGAAGACGTACGCCGCACGCGTCTCCGACGGGAAGATCGTCTGGCGTTTCCACCTCGGCAAGTACTCGCCTGGGATCGCCACCGAGCGCGCGTACTACTTCACGCTGAACGGGATCCTCGTCGCCTTCCGCGGCAAGGACGGCCCCAAGCCGCAACGGGTGACCGCGTCGGAGTCCGAGACGGCGGGGCCCGGCAAGGCAGGGTCTGGCAAGGCAGGGTCTGGCAAGGCAGGGTCTGGCAAGGCAGGGTCTGGCAAGGCAGGGTCTGGCTGAATTCCCACCGCCGGCGCAGCCGGCAGGTGGCTTCAGGGATCTGCCCGCCGCGAAGCGGCGGGATTGTTGCGGCACCTGCTTCGCGCCAGCGGAGCAGGTGCTCGCAGGCACGAAACCCTGCCCGCCGCGAAGCGGCGGGATCGTTGCAGGCAAGCTATGCGCGCGATGCGCGCGCTGTTCCCGCTCTCCGTGGCCGTCACGGTCTTCGTCGTCGCGCACGGCGTGGTCACCGTGACCGGCGGCGGGTCGGGCTGGGGCTCGACGGGGGAGCGCGTCGCCCACGGACTGCTCGAGGCGGTCGCCGGCATCGCGATGCTCGCCGGCCTGCTCATGGGTCGCAGGGCGCCTCGCGGGGGCGCCCGACTCGTCGCCGTGGGCGCCGTCGTGGTTGCGACGCTGTGGTACTGGGCGTTCGTGGTCACGATCCCGGTCGGGATCGGCCTCGTCCTGGTCGCGTACCTCCGCGGCGTCCGCTCGCGCCCGGCGTGACTCACGCGAGCGGCGGGTGCCGCCGTCGCCACAGCGGAGAGCGCTGCACCGCGACCCCGGTGGCCCGCCAGGCAGCCGACACGGCGCGGTAGCGGGCGAGCCGGACGCGGGCGCCGAGCCCCCCGGCTCGATGGGAGCGCACCTCGTAGCCGAGCTCCCGCAGCAGGTCGCCCGCGACCGCCTCGAACGCCTCGACGTCCTGCGCGCGCATCTCCGAGCGCCAGTTACGCACCCCCGGTGTCGGCGGCTGCGCGAGACGCTGCTGGTGCGGCTTGTCGGAGAGGTCGACCTCCCCGACGTACCCGAGCAGCTGCTCCTCCC
>JAOUEK010000328.1 GCA_029858755.1 Thermoleophilia bacterium | reverse complement strand
CGCGCCCGTGCTCTCGACCGAGTACGTGCTCCAGGGCGACTTCCTCCGTCTGCTCGCCTACGGCGTGCTGCTCGTCGGCGTGTGGCGAGCGATCTCGCGCTCCGAGTTCGGCCACGCCGTCGCCGAGGAACGGGCACGGGTGGCCCGCGAGATCCACGACGGGTTGGCCCAGTACCTCTTCGCGCTCACCACCCACGTGAACATGCTCGAGCGCGGCGCGTCGCTCGAGGAGCTCCTGCCGCGACTCAAGGATGCTGCCAACGCCGCGCAGCAGGAGGCGCGGTTCGCGGTGCTCGCGCTCTCCTCGGCCAGTGGCACGGCGTCGTTCGACACCGCGCTGCGTCGCTACATCGACGTGCTCACCGCAGACGGGGGGCTCGAGGTCGAGCTCGACGTCGACCCGGCCGTCTCGCTCGCCCCGGACGAGCAGATCGAAGTGTTCCGGATCGTCCAGGAGGGGCTCGCCAACGCCCGTCGCCACGCAGGCTCCCGACGCGCATGGGTGAGCATCGGCGAGCGAGGCGCGCGTCGTGTCGTCACCGTGGCCGACGACGGGGTCGGCTTCGACGGCGACGCCGCGGCCGGGGGTCACGGCCTGCGCAACATGCGGTTGCGGGCGGCGTCGATGAACGGCGATCTCACGCTCCGCTCCTCGCCCGGCCACGGCACCGAGATCGAGGTCGTGCTCCGCGCTGCCTGACGTTGTCACGTCGTGCGGACAAGGGGTAGAGGGCATCCGTGCGTCCACGGATGCCGCGGCGCCGACCGCGAGCCACGATCACCGTGCAGGGAGGTGCCCCATGGCTGGAGCCCACGCTGCTCCGATCACCGTCACCCCGTCACCGGCAGGAAGGCCGCGAGGGGTGCGTCGTGCCGCGATTGCGTTCTTCTTCGCCTCGGTTGCGCTGAACGCGTGCCTCGGGATCGTCGCGCTCGTCATGGGCGACTTCGGGCAGACCCAGGGCAAGGTCCTCGGGACGTCGCTGTGCGTCACTGCCGCCGTGATGCTGGCGCTCGCCGCCACCCCAGCCTGGGAGCGCCGCCTGCTCGGGCCCGTCCCGGCCGTGGGCGCGAGCTCGGGTGCGGTCGGCTTTGCGTTGCTGATCGTTGCGATCTGGCTCGGCGAGGACGCGAGCCCGACCCTGGGGAAGGCGGTCGGCACGGCGCTCACGGTCGGTGGCGCCGGCTCACTCGCGTCGCTGCTCGCCCTCCCGCGGCTGGCGCCGCGGCATCGACACGTGCTGACGACTGCCCTGGCGCTCGGCGCGGTGGCGGCGGCGATGGTTCTGGTGCAGATCTGGGGCGAGCTCGACTCGTCCCTCTACGCTCGTGCGCTCGGCGTCGTCGCCGTGCTGCTCGCCGAGGCGCCGAGGCAGCTCCCACACGGCGACGAGCCGCTCGGCGTGTCAGAGCTCGTAGGCGATCCGGACTGGCAGCTGCTCGACGCCCGACATCGTCTCGGCCTCGAGGAGCAGTCCGCCCCTTTCGACGGCCTCCCTGTGAAGGATGCGCTCGGTGCGAGCCGCAATCGCCGGACCGGTGAGGAGATGGCGGACTGCGCGGTTCTCGAGAGCGGCAGCGACGGTCATGGTCACGGGATCACTCGAGCGTTCGGCGAGCCGCTCACCGTCCTGCGACCCGGCAGGGGCGGCACACGCCCTCGCTGACCCCGAAGTGGTCGTTGCGGGGGATCCCCACGCTGCAGCAGCGGCACGAACTGCCGGACTCCGCGCCGATCAGCGACCTGAACAGGTTCCATCTCATGCTCATCTCCGCCTCGCTTTCCTGAGTCGATACGCTCCGTAGCGTTGCGTCTCGAACGTAGCAAGATCGATATCTCTTCGCTACGATCCGTATCGCTTCTTTACAGGACGCATACGTGTACCCGAGCAGCCCGACATACGGGGACGACGCCGAGCCCGACCCTGACCCTCTCGAGCCGTCACCAGCGCGCTCACGGCGGGCCCGCACCGACGAGGTGATCCTGCAGGCAACTCGAGAACTGCTCGCCCAGGGCGGTGTCGGCGCGCTCACGGTGGAGGGGGTGGCGGCCCGCGCCGGGGTCGCGAAGACGACCATCTACCGCCGCTGGCGCGGCCGAGAGGAGCTGGCGCTCGCCGTGCTCATCGACATGGTCGAGCGGGTCGTGGTCGCGCCTGACCTCGGCGACACGCGGAAGGAGCTGGTCTCCTTCGTCGACGCCGCCGTGAAGGTCATCGGCTCGACGCTCATGGGTCGTGTCATGCAGGGTCTCGTCTCCGAGCTCCCCGGCGATCCCGCACTCGCCCGCGCCTTCCGGGAGCGGGTCGTCGCCAAGCGGCACGCGGAGCTACGGAGACTCGTCGAGCGCGGGACCTCGCGCGGCGACCTCCGGCCCGGGATCGACGTCGAGCTCGCCAACGAGCTTCTCTTCGGCCCCGTCTACTACCGGCTCCTGCTCAGCGGGGCGCCGCTGGACGCGGGGCTCGCCACGCGCGTCGTCGACGCCGTCTACCCGGCCCTCGCGACCCGCGGCCCCAGCGTCACGGCGGGCGACGATCGCATCGGCAGAGGATGATCGCCCTGCCGGCCTCCATCTCGGCCACCATCGACTGGGCGCTCGCGCTGCTCTTGATCCTGATCGTGCTCCAGTCGTTGGGTCTTCCACTCCGCGGGGTGGCGGCTCTCGTGGCATGCGGCGTGCTCGCCGACGAGGGAGGGCCCTGATCCGAGCGGCTCGTGTGTGTCACGTCTCCGTGCCGCGGCGTCTCTCGCCGAGCTGGGCCATCCCGAAGCGACGCGCCGCGTAGGAGACACGCTGAAAGAGGAGGGGCCGACCTGCTTCCAGCTCGTCGCTGAGCGCGTACCGCGCGATGAACACACATGCTCGGCGTTGTCGCCCTGCGGACGGCAGACGGCGTCGGTGGAGGCGCAGATCGGGTAGGCAGCAGTCAGCGCTCCCGGAGGGTCGACGATCCGGTGCTCGGGGTCTCCCCTGCGCTCACGGCCCCGGCAGAGCATCCGCCCGGCCCCGCAGATGGGGAAGCCCCGCGTCTGCGGGGCTTCCCGGTAGCAGGCCTGTAAGCCGGATTCTGTCGAGGGTGACCATCTGTCTAGGCCACCGGTTGCCCGGTGGCTCGAGCGGCGTACCCGGTCCCTCGGCGGGCCGCGTCGACGGGACCTGCTTCGCCTTGCACCGGACGGGGTTTGGCCAGCCGCCGTGTCACCACGGATCGCTGGTGGGCTCTTACCCCACCGTTTCACCCTTACCGGCGGTCACCCGCCGGCGGTCTCCTCTCTGTTCCACTTTCCGTCGGCTTTCGCCGCCTGGGGTTTCCCCAGCGTCCTGCCCTGCGGTGTCCGGACTTTCCTCGGACGGCCGAAGCCGCCCGCGGTCACCCGGCCTGCACGTCTCACGGTA
>JAOUEK010000327.1 GCA_029858755.1 Thermoleophilia bacterium | reverse complement strand
TCCGCCGGGCCCGACGTCCCATGGCTCGGCGATCAGCTTCACCTGCGACAGCACCGGGTCCTGGTGGATGACGTCGAAGAACGCCGAGAGCCGGTCGACGTCGTAGAACTCGCGCGCCAGCGCCGATGCCAGGTCGAAGCGGAAGCCGTCCACGTGGCAGTCGATCACGAAGTACCGCAGCGAGTCCATGATCAGGCGCAGCACGCTCGGGTGCACCGGGTTGAGGCTGTTCCCGGTGCCCGTGAAGTCCATGTAGAGCCGGGGATCGTCCTGCAGCAGCCGGTAGTAGGACGGGTTGTCGATCCCGCGGAAGGCGAGCATCGGCCCGAGATGGTTGCCCTCGGCGGTGTGGTTGTAGACGACGTCGAGGATCACCTCGATGCCCGCGCGATGCAGCGCCTTGACCATGCCCTTGAACTCGCGCACCTGCTCCCCGCGGCTGCCCGTCGCCGCGTAGGGCCCGTGGGGCGCGAGGTAGCCGATCGAGCTGTACCCCCAGTAGTTCCGGAGCCCGCGCTCCCAGAGGAAGCTCTCGTCGACGATGTGGTGGACGGGCAGGAGCTCGAGCGCCGTCACCCCGAGCGATCGGAGATGCTCGATCGCGGGCTCGGAGGCGAGCCCGGCGTACGTGCCGCGCAGGTCCTCGCGCACCTCCGGGTGCCGCATCGTGAACCCCTTCACGTGCGTCTCGTAGATCACGGTCTCGTGCCAGGGCAGGTCGAGCCGCTCGTCGCCCTCCCAGTCGAAGCTCGGGTCGATCACGACGCACTTCGGCATCGCCTCGGCATCGTCCTCGTCGTCGGGCTCGAGATCCGGGTGCTCGCCCCCCGGCACGTACGGCAGGACGTTCGCGCGGTGCCAGTCGACCGCGCCGTCGATCGCCTTCGCATACGGGTCGAGCACGAGCTTGACCGGGTTGAAGCGGAGCCCCTGCTCGGGGGCGTACGGGCCGTGCACCCGGTACCCGTAGCGCTGACCAGGCCCGACCCGCGGGAGGTAGCAGTGCCAGTGGTAGGCAGTGCGCTCCTGCAGCCCGAGCCGCGTCTCGTGCCCGGTGTCGTCGAACAGGCAGAGCTCGACCCGCTCCGCGTTCTCCGAGAAGAGAGAGAAGTTGGTGCCGCCGCCGTCCCAGGTCGCGCCGAGCGGGAACGGCCGGCCCGGCCAGATCTCGGTCACACGCCGGCCCCGGATCCGTGGACGGCACCCGTGGCCGCGCGAAGCACCCTCACGGCCCTCCCGCCGCTGGCGACGACGCGACTCGACTCACGGCCAGAGGCTATCCGGGGCGGCGGAGGTCGACGGCAGGGATCGGCTCCTGCCCCTCCGGCGCGAGCCAGAGGACGGCGAGCGGAGGCAGCGTGAGCCTCACCGACGCGGGCTGGTCGTGCCAGGGCCCGCCCGTCGCCTCGACGGCGCCGAGGTTGCCGACCCCGGAGCCGCCGTAGAGCGCCGAGTCGCTGTTCACGAGCTCCCGCCAGCGCCCTGCGCGCGGCAGCCCGAGCCGGTAGCCCTCGCGGACCGTCGGCGAGAAGTTGCACACCGCGGCGATCACCCGGCTCCCGTCGCGATTCACGCGCGTGAAGGCGACCACGTTCGACGACGCGTCGTCGGGCTCGAGCCACCGGAAGCCGGCGGGCTCGAAGTCGACCTCCCACAAGGCCGGCTCGCTGCGGTAGACGCGGTTGAGGTCGCGGACGAGCCGCTGCACACCGGCGTGCTCGGCCTGATCGAGCAGGCCCCAGTCGAGCGGCCGCTCCTCCGACCACTCGGCCTCCTGCGCGAGCTCGCCGCCCATGAACAACAGCTTCTTCCCGGGATGCGCCCACATGTAGCCGTAGAGGGCCCGCAGGTTGGCGAAGCGCTGCCAGCGGTCGCCCGGCATCTTCTGCAGGAGCGACCCCTTCCCGTGCACTACCTCGTCGTGCGACAGCGGCAGCACGAAGTTCTCCGAGAACGCGTAGACGAGGCTGAACGTGAGCTCCTGGTGGTGGAAGCGACGGTGGATCGGGTCGCGCGCGAAGTACGCGAGCGTGTCGTGCATCCACCCCATGTTCCACTTGAACCCGAAGCCGAGACCGCCCACGTCAGTCGGCCGGGAGACGCCGGGGAACGCCGTCGACTCCTCCGCGGCCATGATCACGCCGGGCTCCGCCGCGTACGCGGACTCGTTCAGCTGCTTGAGGAAGGCGATCGCCTCGAGGTCCTCGTTGCCGCCCAGGACGTTCGGCACCCACTCGCCCTGCGAGCGCGAGTAGTCGAGGTAGAGCATCGACGCCACGGCATCCACGCGGAGGCCGTCGGCGTGGTACTCGCGCAGCCACTGGAGCGCGCTGGCGAGCAGGAAGTTCCGCACCTCGTTCCGCCCGAAGTTGAACTCCAGGGTGCCCCAGTCGGGATGCGCCCCACGGCGCGGGTCCTCGTGCTCGTAGAGAGCCGTGCCGTCGAACCGGGCGAGCGCCCAGTCGTCGCGGGGGAAGTGAGCGGGCACCCAGTCGAGCAGCACGCCGATGCCTCGCCCGTGCATGTGGTCGACGAAGGCGCGGAACTCGTCCGGGCCCCCGAAGCGGGAGGTCGGAGCGAAGAAGCCGGTGACCTGATAGCCCCACGAGCCGGTGAAGGGGTGCTCCATCACCGGCATCAGCTCGACGTGGGTGAACCCCATGTCGGAGACGTAGTCCGCGAGCTGGTCGGCGAGCTCGAGGTAGGAGCCGGCCTCGCGCCAGGAGCCGAGGTGCACCTCGTAGATCGAGATCGGCCGCAGGTGCTGCTGGGACGACCGCCGCTGCTCGAGCCAGTCGCCGTCCCCCCACTCGTAGGCCGTCTCGAACACGATCGACGCGTTCGCCGGCGGCACCTCGCTGCGACGGGCCAATGGGTCCGCCTTCAGCCGGAGCCCACCGGCCCGGTCGTGGAGCTCGAACTTGTACCGGGCGCCCTCCTCGACGTCGGGGACGAACAGCTCCCACACGCCGGACGACCCGAGCGAGCGCATGGGATGCAGGCGCCCGTCCCAGGAGTTGAAGTCCCCGACGACCGAGATCGCCCTGGCGTTCGGCGCCCAGACGGCGAAGGCAACGCCCACGACGCCGTCGAGCTCGCGCCGGTGCGCGCCGAGGCGCTCGTAGAGGCCCTCGTGGCGGCCCTCGCCGGCGAGGTGCAGGTCGAGCTCCCCGAGCGTGGGCAGGAACGAGTACGGGTCGCGGAGCCGGAAGCGCGAGCCGTCCGGGTACTCGACCTCGAGCTCGTAGGCGAGCGGCAGCGTCGCGTCTTCGACGACGCCCTCGAACAGGCCGCTCGACCTCGCCTGCGCGAGCTCCACCCCGAACGGGAGCACGCGCACCGCGGACGCGTCCGGCCGGTAGGCGCGCACGACGACGCCGCGCCTCGTGACATGGGCCCCC
>JAOUEK010000326.1 GCA_029858755.1 Thermoleophilia bacterium | reverse complement strand
CTGCCGCGACTCCCCGTTGACCCGGAGCTCCATGGCGAGGTCGTGGGGGTCCGGCACCTCGTCGGGCGTGACGATCCAGGGGCCGAGCGGGCAGAACGTGTCGATCGCCTTGCAGAAGGAGAAGACCCCCGACCGCATCTCGCGCCGCTGGATGTCGCGCGCGGTGATGTCGTTGAAGATCACGTAGCCGCCGATGTAGTCGCTCGCCTCCTCGGGGGCGAACCACTTCCCCGCCTGCTTGAGGACGACGGCGAGCTCGAGCTCGTAGTCGAGCTCCTCGGTGAGGTGCTCGGGGTAGATCACGGGCTCATCGGGGCCGACGATCGCGTCGACGTTCTGGAAGAAGACGATCCACGGCGCGATCTCGTGCGTCCAGCCGACCTGCTTCGACTCCTCCTCGTGCTCCCGGAAGTTGCCCGCCGTGTGAAAGAACTTCTTCGGCACGATCGGTGCGCGCAGCCGCGTCTCGGCCAGCGGCACACGCTCACCCGTCTCGTCCGCGCCGCCGCGCTCGAAGTACTCCCGCATCGTGGGCACGTCCAGCACGGCGATCTCGCCGCCGTCCAGCACCCCGACACGACCTGCATCCTCGCCGAACGTCACCAGCTTCATTCGCGCTCCTCTCGTCGCCGCCCGGCCGTCGTGACGCTCCAGCCGTTCATGCCTCGCCGCACACGCGCATAGCCACGCGTGCGTACACGTCCGCAGTCCGCACCAGCCCGTCGATCTCCAGGTTCTCGCCCAGCTCGACGTCCATCAGCCCCGTCGACGTTCCGTAGTTGACGGTGGGGATGCCGTAGCGCGTCAGCGCGGATGCGTCCGAGAACCACCGGGTCACGTCGCGCTCGGGCACGGCGCCGAACACCTCTGCGTGGGCCGCGTCGATCGCGGCCACGAGCTCGTGCCCCTCGTCGATCTCCGCCCCGGGGGCAGTGACGTACACCTCGCCCTCGATCCCGTGCTCCGGGAACCGCTCGGCGAGGCCGCGCACCATCTCCAGCACCTGCCGCCGCGCGATCGCCATCGGCTTCGTCGGCGGCACCCGCACGTCGAGAAAGAGATCGGTGTGGTGCGGCGTCCGCGAGACCCGCCAGCCGAACCCGCCGTCGATCGCGCCGACGTTGACGATCGCCTTGGCGCCCCGGTAGCCGTTCTCCGGGTCGTCCTCCCAGGTCGGGATCCACTCGCGCACCGCCGCCAGCACCTCCTGCATGCGGAGAATCGAGTTGCGGTCGCGACGGCCTTCGCTGAACGCCGTGTGGATGAAGTCCCCGTGCGTGCGGATCCGGAGCCAGAGCGCACCGTAGTGGCCGAGCACGACCTTCCCCTCGGTCGGCTCGCCGAGCAGGCACATGTCCGCCACGCCGCCGTGCGTGACGAGATAGCGCGAGCCCGCGGCGTAGCCGCGGTACTCGGCGCCGACCGCGTCGCCGTACTGCGTCTTCTCGATCTCGCCGCAGACGGCGGCGATCATCACGTCCCCGCTGAGCCGCACTCCCGCGTCCTGGAGGGCGCGCACCGCCTCCACGTAGCAGGCCAGCGCGCCCTTCATGTTGGAGATGCCGAGCCCGTACAGGCGCCCCTCGCGGATGAACGCGCTCGGCTGGAAGCCGGGCACGTCGCGAAGCCACGGCTCCCGCCCCGAGTACGAAGTGTCCACGTGCCCGTTGAGCATCAGCGTCGCCCCGCCGCCGGAGCCCTCCCAGGTGCCGACCGCGTTGGCGCGGCCGTCCTCCACCTGCTGCCACTGCACGCGCAGGCCCCGCTCCGCGTAGAGCTCCGCCATCAGCTCCGCCATCGCCTGCTCCGAGCCGGTGAAGCTCGGCGTGTCGATCATCCGGCTCGCCGTCTCGACGAGGCGCTCGCGGTCGATGGCGATCGCGGACGGCATCAGGGACGGACGTGCGGCAGCACCTGCTCGCCGAAGAGACGGATTTGTTCCTGTCTGTGGTCGCCCCAGAGCTCGAGCATGACGTGCGTGCAGCCCGCGTCCCGGTACTCCGCGATCGCCGCGATGCAGTCGGCGGGGGTGCCCGCGATCGGCTTGCAGCGGTCGAGCAGCGAGTCGGTCACCTGCTCCTTGGCGGCGAGGCGCCCGCCGCGCTCCATCGCCTCCGCCACCGGCCGGATCTCCTCCGGGTCGATCTCCGCCAGCTCCAGCAGCGTGTCGGCCGAGCCTGCGATGTTCTGCACCTTGTTCGCGAGGTACATCCCGGCGATCTCGCGGGCGCCGTCACGGCCGGCGTCGCGATCGGAAGCGTGGATCGACGCGACCACCGTGCAGCCGAGGTCGACTTCGTCCGGGTCGCGCCCGCTCTTCGTCGCGCCCGCCTCGATGTTCTCGCGGGTGTAGCGAACGAACGCAGGCGTCGTGATCGACGGGGTGAGCACGCCGTCCCCGATCTCCCCGCCCAGCTGCTGCATCAGCGGCGCCGTCCCCGCCACGTAGACCGGGACGTCCCAGCCCGGGGCATGGGCGTCGGGCGAGAGCGCGGGGATGTCGGCGGAGAACGCCTTCCCCTCGTACTCGAAGCGGCCGCCGCCGAGGATGCCGCGCACGATCTCCACCGAGTCGCGCATGTGCGCGAGCGGCTTCGTCACCTTCGGCGGGCCGCCCTGCTTCGTGTTGTTGAGGAAGATCTTCGACGTCCCGAAGCCGACGATGAAGCGTCCCGGGCCGGCCGTCTCCTGCACGACGCGGGCGTCCATCGCCGCCTGCACCGGGTGGCGGGTGTACGGCGAGATGATCCCCCAGCCGATCGTCAGCCGCGTGGTCTGCGCCGCCATCAACGCGGAGACCACGGTGGACGAGCGCGCCTCCATCTGGTGCTTGCGCCACCACGGGTACGCCTCCGCGAGCCACACCGTGTCCATGCCCGCCTCGTCCATCACCCGGGCCGTGGCGAGCATCTCCTCCAGCGGCTCCATCGTCAGCTGCATCACGCCGACGCGCAGTGGAAGCGTCACGTCCTACCTCCCAGCTCGCTCACCGGTGACATGTCACCGGAACCTATCACCAATCTCGCGCCTCGTCGCTGCGCGGATCTCGCCCTACACTGCACGCGTGCCGAGCTGCGCCGAGTGCGGCTTCGTATCGGAGGGGCCTTTCAGATTCTGCCCGGAGTGCGGCTTCGAATCGGCAGCCGAGACGTCTCGGGAGCAGCGCCGGACGGTCACGGTGGTGTTCTGCGACCTGGCGGGCTCGACGGCGCTGGGGGAGTCGGTCGATCCGGAGCGGTTGCGCGCGCTGCTGGCCGCGTACTTCGAACGGATGCAGGGCATCGTCGAGCAGCACGGCGGCACAGTGGAGAAGTTCATCGGCGACGCGGTGATGGCCGTGTTCGGCGTGCCGGTCGTGCACGAGGACGACGCCATGCGCGCCGTCCGAGCCGCAGCCGAGATG
>JAOUEK010000325.1 GCA_029858755.1 Thermoleophilia bacterium | reverse complement strand
CTTGTCGGGCCGCTCGTTCGGCGGGGAGCCGTGGAACACCCAGCCGTCGTGGAAGGCGGCGCCGCCCGCGGGCACCTCGATCGGCACGAGCGCGATCTCCTCGCCGTCCGGGAGCACGTCGCGGACGTAGCCGAGCCAGTCGTCCGGCGCGTGGAACTGGCCGCCGGCGGCGAAGCGCGGCCAGTGGTTCGAGCCGCGCACGTAGTAGATCGTGCCCGCGTCGGCGCTCGTGTCGTCGAGCGCCATCCAGCACGTGGTCATGTTGGGGGGGTCGAGCCACTCCACGTAGGCGGCGTCCTGGTGGCACAGCAGGGCCTTGCCCGAGGGCGGCTTCCAGATCGCGTTGTCCTGGATCAGCCGCATGCCGGGGGCGCCGGCGAGCAGCGCGCCGGCCTCGCCGTTGCGGCGGGCGAGGACCGTGGCAGCGAGGACGCGGTCGGCCTTCCACACGTTGCACAGCTGGCGCGTCTTGTCGGGCGGCGTGACCCCCGGCTCGTAGTTGACCTCGTCCGGCCGGAGCCCCGTCTCCCACCGGTGCGCGAACGCGTCCGCGAAGTGCTCCCGCAGCCGCTCGACCTCGTCGTCGTCCAGGAAGCGCTCGACGACGAGGAAGCCGTCGCGCCGGTAGGCGTCGATCTGCTCCTGGGTCGGGCGCACGCTGCGATTATCCACCGGCGCCCAGGCACGTGTCGTCCCGTAGATTGACCGCGATGATGGGAACGCCCTTCCGGATCGCGGTGGTCGGCTCCGGCCCCGCCGGGTTCTACGCCACCGGGAGCCTCCTCGCCGCAGAGGTGCCGATCGACGTCGACCTGATCGAGCGCCTGCCGACTCCGTGGGGGCTCGTCCGTCTCGGCGTCGCGCCCGACCACCCGAACATCAAGGCCGTGTCGCGGGTCTTCGAGAAGACGGCCCAGAAGCCGGGCTTCCGCTTCCTCGGCAACGTCGACGTCGGGCGAGACGTCTCGCACGCCGAGCTGCTCGAGCTGTACGACGCGGTGGTCTACGCCTTCGGCGCGCAGACCGACCGGCGTCTCGGGATCCCGGGCGAGGACCTCCCCGGGTCCTGGCCGGCGACCGCGTTCGTCGCCTGGTACAACGGCCACCCCGACTTCCAGGAGCTCGACTTCGACCTCTCCCACGAGCGGGCGGTGGTGATCGGGAACGGGAACGTCGCCGTCGACGTGGCGCGGATGCTCGCCTTGACCGCGGAGGAGCTCGCGCCGACCGACACCACGGACGAGGCGATCGCAGGGATCGTCGACTCGGGGATCCGCGAGATCCTGATGCTCGGCCGCCGCGGGCCCGTGCAGGCGGCGTTCACGACGCCCGAGCTGCTCGAGCTGGGCGAGCTGGCGGGCGCCGACGTCGTCGTCGATTCGGGCGACCTCGAGCTCGATCCGGCGAGCGAGGAGCAGCTCGCCGGCGACACGCATGCCATGCGGAACCTCGACGTGCTGCGCTCGTACGCGGAGCGCGAGCCGTCGGGGAAGCCGCGCGCGCTCCACCTGCGCTTCTGCGTCTCCCCGGTGGAGATCGTCGGCGACGGCCATGTGGAGGCGATCGAGGTCGTCCGCAACCGGCTGGTGCCGGACGCACGCGGGGTGCTCCGCGCCGAGCCGACCGACGAGCGCGAGCTGATCCCGTGCGGCATCGTCTTCCGCAGCGTCGGGTACCGCGGCGTGGGGATCGACGGAGTTCCTTTCGACGAGTCGAGCGGCACGATCCCGAACGAGGGCGGTCGTGTGCTCGGCCCGTCCGGGGAGCCGCTCGCGGGCGTCTACTGCACCGGCTGGATCAAGCGCGGCCCCACCGGCGTGATCGGGACGAACAAGAAGGACGCGACGGAGACGGTGGCGGCGCTGCTCGCCGACGTCGCCGGCGGGGGGCTGAGGGCGTCGGGGGCCGCCGCGGCCGCGATCGACGCATTGCTCGCCGAGCGGGGCGTCGACGTCGTCTCGCAGTCAGGATGGGAGGCGATCGACGCGGCCGAGCGCACGGCCGGCGAGCCACTCGGCCGGCCCCGCGTCAAGCTCTGCTCCTGGGACGCCCTCCTCGGCACGGCGCGCGCTGCGGCGCCGCGTCCGTAGTCCGTCAGCGCTGGCTGCGGGCGTTCACCGATGTCGGCACGCGCGGGATGCGCGATGCTGGCGGTGAAGGGGCGCACGTTGGGTGAAAGGGGTGCACGATGCGTGTCCTGGAGAGGTTGTTCGCGAGGTCGGTCGGGCGCACCGCCGAGCAGCAGCGGGAAGTGCATGAGGCGCAGGACGACTACGAGCGCGAGCTCATGGAGCACGATGTCGATGCCGCGAAGGCCGACACGTTCGTCGCGGCGGGCGACGGCGAGTTGGTGCCCGGGCTCCCGACGGCGACGCCTCGGGAGCTGTACGGCGAGTTCGAGCACGACGGTGAGCGACCGAGGGATCAGGCGCCCTAGCCTTTAGTCACCGAGCGCCGCGAGCGTAGCGGCGACGTCCGCCGGCGTGTTGTAGACGTGCCACGACGTGCGGAGCCTGCCTCCGCGCACGGCCGCGCGGATCCCGGCGCGTGCGAGTCGCTCGGCCGCGCCGGGCGCGTCGCTGACCGCGATCGCCGAGTCGCCGGGGTCGAGGCCGAGCCCCGCGCGGAACGCGTTCGCGAGGGCCACGTCATGGGCGTGGATCGACTCGACCCCGATCCGCTCGATCACCTCGAGCGTCGCCGCCGTGGCGACCCACGGGTACCAGGCGGGCGACGTGTCGAGCCGCCGTGCGCTCTCGGCGAGCCGCAGGGGTGGGCCGAAGTAGTCGCCGTGGACGTCGGGCGTCGCGAACCAGCCTGCAGCGTGCGGCGCCACCTCCTCCAGCCGCTCCGGCCGGATCGTCATGAAGGCCGTGCCGCGCGGGCACATCAGCCACTTGTACGCCGCGACCGCGACCGCGTCGAAGCGAGACGCGTCGAGCGGGAGCCAGCCGAGCGCCTGCGTCGCGTCGACGACGGTCTTGGCGTCGTGCTGCTCGGCGGCGGCCACGATCGCGTCGAGGTCGGCCACCTCTCCCGTCGCCATCTGCACGGCGGAGAACGCGACCAGGTCGGTGTCGGGGCCGATCGCCTCGGCGAGGTCGCCGACCGGCACGAGGCGGACCTCGACGCCGCGGCGCTCCTGCACGAGGAACGGGAAGAGCACCGACGTGAACTCGATGTCCGGCAGCAGCACGCGCGTCCCGTCGGGCACCGATGCGGCGATCAGCCCCAACAGCCCCGAGACGTTCGCGCCGACCGCGACGTCGCCCGCAGACACGCTGGTGAGTCGCGCGAACGAGCCGCGGGCGACCTCGACCGCCTCGTCCCAGTGCTCGAAGCTCGTGCGGCCGCCACGCCAGTCGTCGAGCGCCGCCTGGAGCGCGTCCCAGGCGGGCCGCGGCGGCAGGCCG
>JAOUEK010000324.1 GCA_029858755.1 Thermoleophilia bacterium | reverse complement strand
GACGATCACGCGCGCCTGCGACGCGGCCGCCGAGAACGCGAGGTAGCCGAGCGGCTCCCGCAGCTCCACGTGTGGCGCCACCACGATCCGCTCCCGCTCGAGCGTGCCGCGCGTGCGTGGATGCGTGGGGAAGACGACGGGGAGGTCGAGCCGGTCGAGGCCGGAGACGATGCGCGCGAGCCGGGCGGGCTGCACGTTCGCCTCGCGGTGGAGCGTGGCGACCGCGTACGTGCCGGGCGCATGCGGGGGCTCCACGCGCTGCCGCGCCACCGGCCCGAACAGCCGGCACGCGTCGGCCATCACGTCGCCGACGACCACGGCGCGGCCGGCCACCCCCTCGACTGCCAGCGTCTCACGCGAGCGCTCGTCGGGGCACAGCAGGAGCGCGGCCAGGCGGTCGACCTCGATGCGGTTGCGCTCCTCCGGCATCGAGAGGTCGCCGCTGCGGAGCCCGGCCTCCACGTGCACCACCGGGACGCCTTCCGCGGCGGCTGCCCGGGCGCCGGCGAGCGTCGAGTTCGTGTCGCCGTAGACCAGCACCGCGTCGGGCCGCTCGCGGCCCACGAGCGCGACGAGTGCCGACGTCAGCGGGTCGACCTCGGCGGTGCGCAGGTCGAGCTCGTGCTCGGGCGCGGCGAGGCCGAGGTCCTCGAAGAAGACGGCCGACAGCTCCGGGTCGTAGTGCTGGCCGGTGTGGACGACCACCTCCTCGACGCCCGCGTCGCGGAGCGCGACGGAGAGCGGCGCCGCCTTGACGAACTGCGGGCGGTTGCCGACGACGCTCAAGATGCGCATCCGCGGGAGCGTAGACGCGCGCGCCTCCCTCAGGCCCGCGCCGACCGGTGCGTCCGCCGCCGCAGCGAGCGGGCCAGCTCGGCGGCCACCTCCGAGGCGACCTCCTGCACCACGTCGACGAACGCGTCGGCCGCCGGCGTCGGGGCGCGATCGGCGTGCCAGGCGAGGGTGATCTCCCGAGGCGGCACGCCGGCGACGTCGAGCACGGCGACGTCCGGGTCGTCGGCGTCGACGGTGAGCAGCGGGACGAGCGCGTAGCCGATCCCCGCAGCCACGAGCCCCTGGACGGTGCCGCTCTCGTCGGAGCGGAAGACGATGCGCGGCGCGCTGCCGCGGGCGCGCAGCATCGCCTCGCCGCCTCCTTCGACCGGCCGGCGATACGCGATCAGCGGCAGCGACGCGATCTCGCGGAGGCGGATCGGCCGATCGGCACGGGCGAGCTCAGACCGGCGGGGCGCCAGCAGGACGTACGGGTCGGAGAGCACGTCGACGGACTCGACCGCCGGGTCGGCCGAGCGGAGCAGGAAGGCGAGGTCGACCTCACCGCCGAGCAGCTGGGCGCGCAGGTCGTCGTCGTAGCCGGCCTCGCTGAGCCGCAGGTCGATGCCCGGCCAGCGCTGCACGAACCGACCCATCACCCGCGGGAAGAGGTGCACGCCCACGCTCTCGAACGTCCCCACCCGCAGGGTTCCCGCCTCGCCCTCCTCGAGCGCGATCAGGTCTGCCTCCGCGGCCCGCATCGCTGCCACGGCCCGCGCCGCGTGCCGCAGCAGCCGCTCGCCGGCGTCGGTCGGCGTCACCGCCCGCCGGCCGCCCGGCCGGTCGAGGAGGCGCATCCCCGCTGCCTGCTCGAGCGTGGCGATCTGGACGCTGATCGCCGACTGCGAGTACCCGAGACGGCGCGCCGCCTGCGCGAACGAGCCCGTCTCGGCGACGACCTCGAGCGCCGCGAGATGGCGGAACTCGATACCCAGCAATCGATTCCCTTTGATGGACGATGCTTCCATAAACACGCATTTTACGAATCGGTCGATCGTGACGATCATTTCAGTAGATGAATCGGGTTCCGAGAGACATCCGCACGCTCGTCGCCTTCGCCTTCGCGGCCAGCGCCGCCGACGCGTCGCTGGTCACGCTGCTGCCGTCGATCCGCCGTGACCTCGCGCTCACGGGGCTGGAGGCCGGGGCCGTGCTGTCGGCGACGACGCTCGCGATGCTCGCGGTCGCGATACCTGTCGGCCTCGTCGCCGGGAGGGTCGGCTCGGCTCCGCTGCTGCGCGTCGCCGGCATCGTGCTCCCGGTCGCGCTCGTGGCGATGGCGCTGGCTCCGGGGCTTCCGCTGCTGCTCGCCGCCCGCGGTGCGTTCGGGATCAGCTACGGCGTGCTCTGGGTGATCGGGCCGGCACGCCTGGCAGCCGGCGGCCGCGGCGCTCGCGGCACCGGGCTGATGATCGGGGCGTCGGGTGCGGGATGGCTGTTCGGGCCGCTCGTCTCGGGAGCCGTCGGCGGCGCCGTGGGCTGGCGCTGGCCGCTGCTCGCCCTCGCCGTGGCTGCCGTGCCCGTGGCAGCCGCGTTGGCGCTCGAGCGCATCCCCACTCTCGCCCCGACGCCGCTCCGTGCCCGGGATGCGGTCGCTCTCGTGCGTCGTGAGCGCGCGGTCGTCGGCGCGCTCGTGGTCAGCGCCGTCCTGGGCGTGGTCAGCGGCACGGCCTCGATCCTCGTCCCCCAGCTCCTCTCCGACAACGGGCTCTCCGCGGGCGGCATCGGTGTCGTGCTCGGGCTCTCGGCCGCCGTCTGGATGCTCGCGGGGCCGCTCTCGGGGCGCGCGGGCGCGCGCGGCGTCGACCTCCGGCTCGCCGGCGTGGCGGTCGGCGTGCTCGGCGTCGCGTGGGTCGTCCCGGTGGTGAGCGTCTCCACCGGCGCCCTCGTCTTCTTCGTGCTGCTCTCGGCGGCATGCCGGGCGGCGGTGAACACGCTCGCCTACGCCCTCGGTGCCGGCGCACGCGCGGGCGAGTCGAGCGCGACCGCGGTGGTCGCGCTGATGAACGTCGCCTGGGCGCTCACAGCGCTGGTCTCACCGCTCTTCGCGGGCGCCGCCGAGAGCGACGGAGCCGTGCGCCTGGCCTTCGCGGTCACGGCGGCGCTCGGCCTGGTCGCTGCCGCCTGGATGGTCACCGGCCGCCGCGTCGCCGCCGCCCCCGCCTGACCACGCGCGCGGCCGGACCGGAGCCACCGCGCGAGGCCGGCGCTATCCTTGGCCCCCGCGGGCCGTTAGCTCAGCTGGTAGAGCAGGGGACTCTTAATCCCAAGGTCGAAGGTTCGATCCCTTCACGGCCCATGCCGCTGAAGTCCCGCTGCATGTGAGGGGCGAGCTCGATGCGTACCTCGACGAGGAGCGTCGAGACACGACTGGCCAGTGGGGTCGGCGTCGGCGAGCTGACGCTCATGAAGGAGTCGCGGCCGAGACGGCACGGGTGCCCGGCGAGATCGCGCGGACGTCGGCTCGCATCGACGCGATCGAGCGACGTTCATCCGAGGGTATCTCCAGCGATCCCGCTGACCAGTCGGTCCCACCGTCGAGCCGGGGACCGCCCTGTGATGCCCGCGTGACGAGGGTCCG
>JAOUEK010000323.1 GCA_029858755.1 Thermoleophilia bacterium | reverse complement strand
TGCGGCGTCGGCCTCCGGGTATGGGATGACGGAACCACCGACACCATCAATTGTTCGGGCCAGGGCGACACGGTCGGTCGCCACGACCGGTGTTCCCCATCGCCATGCCTCGATCACCGCACGCGGAAGCCCTTCGTAGAGCGAGGGAACGAACAGCACGTCGGCTACCTGGTAGGCGAGTGCGATCGAGGGCTGGTCGAGCCAGCCTGGACAGAAGACTCCGGGTTGGGCGCCTCCATGGAAGTCAGCATCGGGACCGACGAGAAGGAGCTGCGCGCTCGGCAGTCGCCGGCGTAACTCCGCGAACGCGGCGAGGCCGAACGGCAGCGCCTTGCGGGAGTTGTCCCGAGCCACGGTGAGCACCAGCGGGCCCGGATCGACTCCGATCCGGGCCCTGAAGTCGGCCAGATCCGCCGCCGGCGCGGGTGGCGGCAACGATGCCACGCCGGGCGGGATCACCTCGACCCGACGCGCCCCGAGTCCTGCGAAGAACTCGCCCTCGGCCGGAGTGGCCGCGATCACGGCGTCCACGAACCGTGCCGTGCGCGGCGCGAGAAGGTCGAATCCCTCCATGAGGCGAAGAAGCCCGTAGCCCTTCCACGTGTGACGACGGATCGGGTTGAAGATCGGTGTCCAGACGAGGGGCCGGCGCCGTGCCCGGGCGAGAGCGAGCGCCCCGAACGTCGTCACCGAGGGCAGGCACCCGAACACGTGCACGAGCGCTCTCGGGCTCGCAGCGAGCTCCCGCACGAACTGAGGGATCGAGCCGGCCAGGCGAGGCCGATGCTGCCTCTCCTCGAGCCCTTCCGCGAGGTTGACGACGTCGACGGTGACGCCGCCCGCCTCGCCCAGCCCGGCCTGCACCAGGATCGCGTCCATGGTCAGAGCGCCCCCAGCGGATGGGCGTCGGGCCATTCCGTGAGGACGACGGCCCGGATGTCGTCCCACGAGGCCCGGCGTGTCAGGAGCCCGGTCGGGAGCGCAGCGACGGCGCGCTGGGTCCACGTCCGGTCGGGTGCCGTGTCCACGGCGACGGCGCGGAGCAGGGCGGCGGCCGCGCGCGCGAGGGCCCGGTCGACGGGCTCAGCCGCCAGGGCCTGCCGGAGACGCAGGCGCCCCCGGAGCGCGGACAGCGCGGCGTAGCGCGCGTTCGGCACCACTGCATCGGACACCCGGTGGGCAAGCAGCGGCTCGAGGTCTCCGAGCAGTGCGTCACGGATCCCGAGCAGCCCCTCGGGCATCGCGGTGCCGACCGCGAGGAGGCGGAGCCGGTCGTCGTCGAGCGCCTGCACGGCAGCACCGAGGTCGGCCGCGTACGCGCCCCGACGGAGAAGTCGCAGCTGGACGACGTGGAGGAGGCACTTGTGCGCCGATCGCTGCAGCTGGGGCGAGGAACTCCGGTCGACGAGCGCCGCGGCCTGCAGGGGAGCCAGCAGGTACAACGCCGCCGACGCGAGGTACGAGAACGCGGTCGCATCCGTCACGGGCGCCGGGCCCGCCTCGGCGAGCGAGAAACCGGCAGGCGCGGCGAGCACGCGGGCCTCCCGACGCAGCTTCCAGGCGAAGAGGCTGGTCTCGCGTCCGAGACGATTCGCAGGCAGTGGGTTGACGCTCACCGGCGCTCCGACCTCTGCTTCGAGCCTCCGGGCCAGGAGCGGGAACGCCCGCACCCGTCGCGGGATGCGCACGGCGGGCATCACCACGACGACGTCGTAGTCGCTGCCCTCGATCTCCGTTCCGAGCGCCCTGCTCCCGCAGAGCAGCACCGGGCAGGGGCCGACGGTCTCGCGGATCAGCTCGGCGATCCGGCGCTCGTGGGAAGTGGCGGCACTCACGTCGCCACCTCTCCGTCCCCTTCCCCGCGCAGCGCAGTGACGAGGAGCGCCGCCGCTGCGCCGGCAAGCACGACGAGCTGGACGGCCACGACGTGCCCGACGGTGTCGTGGACTGAGTACAGGCCGGCGAGCTGGGCGAGGACGGCGACCGCCAGGACGGCCGCGCCGACCCAGCGCCCGTTCGCCAGCAGGTACGTGGCGGCGAGGTAGACGACCGCGTAGCAGCCGAAGGCGATCGCGATCCAACCGAGGTAGGGCTCCGCGGCGCCGAAGGCGCCGCCGAACAGCGGTCGCACCACGGCCCCGGGCACGACGAAATAGAGACCCGCCAGAACGCCCGAGCAGGCCGAGACCGCAGCAGTCGCGGCGAGGAGCTCCCGCCTGGCGTCGAGACCGTGCTGCCGGCGCTCGGTGAAGTGCGGGAAGAGGACGAGCGAGAGCGCCGAGGTGGCGAAGAAGACAACCTTCCCGGAGAGCGACACCGACGCGTACACACCGGCGGCTGCCGCGGGAAGGTAGCGCTTCGCCGCGAGCACGTCGGCGGAGAGCAGCACCGCGAGGAGGACGAACGTCGCGAGCGCCGGCCCGCGATGGCGGGCGAGCGCCGACGTCGCGGCGTTCGTCTGCATCCCGGCCGGGAGGAAGAGCAGCAACGCGGTGTTGACCACAAGGGCAACGGCTGCGGCGATCGCGACCGAGAGGACGGCAGACTCCACGGTTCGCGAGACGGCGACGACGAGGACGACGGTCGCGCCGATCTTGACCGCCGCCTCCGTGAGCGTGCTCGCTGCGTAGCGGCCGAAACGCATCGTTCCCTGGAGCACGCCGCGCTGGCAGTGCGTGAGCACCGAGAGCCAGAGCCCGACCCCGAGGATCGCGATCGGCACGCCCGAGTCCACGCGCAGGAACCGGGCGATCGCCGTGCTCGCCAACGCGATCCCGCCGGCCGCGAGCGCCCCGGTGAACGCGAGCCGCCGCAGATGGAACGCGAGAGTGCCACGAATGCGGTCTGTCTCGCCGGCGACGGTCAGCGACGTCGCGGCGCCGCTCGACACCGCCTGCAGCGATACGAGCAGCGGGCTCGCCAGGTAGAGGAGCGCGACGGCCGCCGCGAGCTCGCTGTACTTCGCAGGGCCGAGCGTGCGCGCGGTGACGGAGTTGAAGGCGAAGTTGGACGCGTGCCAGACCAGCGTCGACGCGAGCACGAGCGTGCCGCCGCGGAGCAGAGAGCGACGTACGGGCAGCCTCCCGGCCCCCGACGACGGGAGTGCGGACGCGCCGATTTCACCGACTGCGCTCACGAGGCGATCGCGCGGAGCACCGGTTCGGACCCGACCGCCCGGAGCGCGTGGGGCGCCAGCTCCACGAGCTCGACGACGCCGTCGCTCGCCGGTAGCCCGATCGCGATGCCCTGCTGCTCGTCGCCCTCCGGATGGTAGGCGTGCATCGCTCGCGGTCGGAGCAGCGAATGGAAGTTCGGGAAGATCGCCGTGTGCGGCTCGAGCAAGAAGATCTCGTCGCCGTAGAGCCTTCCGTCGAATGCGAGGTGGAGCTCCCGGAGCTCGACAGCGGAGAGGAAGCGACC
>JAOUEK010000322.1 GCA_029858755.1 Thermoleophilia bacterium | reverse complement strand
CAACGCCGGGATGGGCGTGGCCGCCGCCGACTGGGACGCGGACGGCCGCCCAGACCTGCTCGTCACGAACTCCCGCAGGCAGCTGCACGCCGCGTTCCTCAACTCCTCCCGCCCGGCGGACGGCGTCTCCTTCACGGACGCGAGGCCGGCGCTCACCGCCGCCCTCGGCCCGAGCGCCACCGGCTGGGGCGCCACGTGGCTCGACCTCGACCTCGACGGCGACCTCGACCTCGCGGTCGCGAACGGAGCGATCCCCGTGCGGAGCCTGCAGCGCGACGCCCGGCCCGTTCAGGTGCTGCTGGGCCTCGCGGCGAACGGCGAGCCGGGCCGCTTCGTGGAGGCCGGTGCCGCCCTCGGGCTGGCCGGGGACGCACGGGTGAACGGGCGCGGCCTGGCCGCGGCCGACTTCGACAACGACGGCGACCTCGACCTCGCCGTGAGCTCGATCGGCGGGCGCCTGCTGCTGCTCCGCGCGAGCGGGGCGCGCGGCCACTGGCTGGAGGTGGCGCTCGCCGGCTTCGCGCCAGGTACCCGCGTGACCGCCGTCCTCCCCGACGGCACCCGGCTCGTGCGGGAGTCGCAGGCCGGCAGCAGCTACCTCTCCTCCGAGGATCCGAGGCTCCACTTCGGCCTCGGCGGGGCTGCGACCGTGCGCACGCTCGTCGTGCGGCGCCCGGACGGCCGCGTGACGCGCATGACGGACGTGCCGGCCGACCGCCTGGTCGAGATCGCGCCGTAGGTCGCGCGCCCCTTGCGGGCGGGGATCGGCCGCACGTGACCCGCGTCTGTGCGAGGCTCCCGCCATGGCGGACGGGCGGTTCGCGGACGGCGTGCGCTACCGGGTGGAGATCCCCTCGGTCGAGGGGCCCGAGGTGCTGCGGGCCGTGCTCGAGGAGGCCGACGCGCGCGGCGTACCGGTGCGCCGCGTCTCGCAGGGATCCGGCGTGATGATGCTCACCGACGAGGAGCTGGACGAGATGGCCCGCCTCGGCGCCGAGCGCGGCGTCGAGGTCTCCCTCTTCCTCGGGCCGCGCGGCGCCTGGGACGCGGGCGGCCAGTCGCTGCTGACGGCCTCCGTCGCCGGAGTCGCCCGCGGTGACGCCGGGGTCGAGCATTGCCTCGCCGAGGTGCGGCGGGGTCTGCGCCACGGGATCCGCTCGTTCCTCGTCGCGGACGTCGGGGTGCTCGCGACGCTGGGCCGCCTGCGGGCGGCCGGCGAGCTGCCGCCGACGCTCGCCCTCAAGACCTCCGTCCTGCTCGCCTGCGCGAACGGTGCGACGGCGCGGACGTTGCAGGACCTCGGCGCGACGACAATCAACGTCGCCACCGACCTCTCCGTCACGGAGCTCGGCGAGCTGCGGGCCGCGTGCACCGCCCCCCTCGACGTGTACGTCGAGGCGCCCGACGACCAGGGCGGCTTCGTCCGCCACTACGAGGTGCCGGAGATGATCCGCGTCGCCTCCCCCCTCTACGTCAAGGTCGGCCTTCGCAACGCGCCGAACATCTACCCGTCGGGCCTGCACCTGGAGGCGACCGCCGTCGCGCTCGGCCGGGAGCGGGTGCGCAGGACGCAGCTCGTGCTGCGCCTGCTCGCCGAGCGCGCGCCCGAGCTGGTCGAGGGGCGCGGCGCGGACGCGCCCGACGACCTCGCGATCCCCTCTCCCGGGGGGTGACGGTCAGTCGACCCCGACGGCGGCGTCCGCGAACGCGGCCAGGCTGGGGAAGGTCGCGTCGGGTGTCGCGGTCGCCGGGGGCGTGGCGCCGAGCCCCGGGCGACCGTGGCGACGGTCGATCCACACCGTCGTCAGGCCGAGGCGCTTGGCAGGGACGTGGTCGTGGAACAGGCTCTGGGCCACGTGCAGGACGCGGTCGCGGGGAAGGTCGATCGCCTCGAGCGCGACCTCGAACGGCCGCACGCTCGGCTTGTAGGCGCGTGCCTGCTCGGCGGTGACGACCCAGTCGAGCTCGACCCCGAGCCGCCGGTTGGAGGCGGCGAAGAGGTCGGCGTCGCAGTTGGTGATCACGCCGAGCCGGTATCGCCGACCGAGGCGTCGCAGCGCCTCACGGGAGTCGGGGAAGGCCGGCCACTCGCCGACGCTGGCCGCGAACGCGACGACCGCGTCTTCGCCGACCGCGGCCGAGCGCTCCGCGGCGATGGCCCGCAGGCACTCGGCGAGCACCTGCCGGTAGCTGCGATACGGCGGCCGCTCGGCCGCCGCCTCGTGGCGCGCATGGGCTTCGAGCAGCTCGTTGTCGGGGAGGCTCGCGAGCCCGGGGAGGGCGCGTCGCAGCGCGGCGACCAGCCCCGCCTCCCAGTCGATCAGCGTGCCGTAGCAGTCGAAGGTGAGCACCTCGAAGCGCTCGAACTCCACGTCGCCGCCGCCCGCGCGGGCCTCCTCGGCCATGCGCCAGTTATCGCACACCGTTACGCTCGTAGCGTGCGGGAGCGGTTCAGGCAGGTGTACACGGCGGCGCTGGCCGACGTGCTCGACGACCGCGGTCTGCGCGACCAGGTGCTCCCGGCGTCGATCCGCCCGCTCGTGCCCGGCATGCGCCTTGCGGGCAAGGCGTTCACCGTCGAGGGCCACCCTGCCGACCACGGCGACTGGGACGGGACGATCCGCAAGACCCTCGCCATGCTCGGCGCCGTGCCCGCCGGCCACGTCGCGGTCTACCAGTGCAATCACGAGCGGTCGGCGCACTTCGGCGAGCTGTCGGCGACCTCGCTGCTCGCCCGCGGCGTCGCGGGCTGCGTGATCGACGGCGGCTGCCGCGACACGCGCTTCATCGCCGACGAGGGCTTCCCCGTGTTCGCGCGACACGTCACCCCCGAGGACTGCACCTGGCGCTGGGAGGTGACGGCGACCGGGGCCCCGATCACAATCGGCAGCGTGCACGTCGCCCCGGGTGACTGGGTCGTCGGTGACGAGGACGGGGTCGTGATCGTGCCCGCCGACGTCGCGGCGGAGGTGCTCGCCGAGGCCGAGCGCAAGGTCGGGACCGAGAGCGAGATCCGCAAGGCCGTGCGCGACGGCGTCTCCCCACTCGACGCGTTCGAGCGCTACGGCACCTTCTAGAGCGAGACGCTCTCCCAGACGCCCGGCTCGCGGCCGCCCGCCGCGGAGTCGAGCACGGCCTCGATCAGGCGCCCGGAGGCCAGCACGTGCTCACGCGCCAGCGCGGCGGCCCCGTCCGCGCTGCCCGCTGCGATCGCCGCCCGAATCGCACCGTGCTGCAGCTCGTTGCGAGCAAAGAGTGCGTCGAGCTCGCGGCGCGCGCTCCAGACGCGCTCACCGATGAACGTCCGGCGGGCGCTCTTCGCGATCCGCTCCACGTACGGCATCTCCGCCACGCGGTAGATGACGTCGTGGAACGCGTAGTTGGCGAGCATCCACTCCCCGAACAGCGACACGTCGCCGACGTGGCCGAGTCGCGC
>JAOUEK010000321.1 GCA_029858755.1 Thermoleophilia bacterium | reverse complement strand
CCTCACCGAGCTCCTCGGCGAGGTCAGCGTGCTTCTCGGCGGCCGCGAGGCGTAGGGCGTGCGCCGCGGCCGTCGGCATTCGGACCCGCAGGCGCCGGCATCCATCCCACGCACGAGAGACCATCGGCCGGCGACCTCGCACGAGCCAACGACAGGGGTAGGCTGATGCCGCCACAGCGTCGTGGCCCGAATGCCGGAGGTGCAGCGATGTCGGGTGCCGAGGAAGTGCCCGTCACGCAGGAGGAGACGTCCCCGCGCGCACCGACCGCTTCCGGGCTCGGCCCGACCTCGACGATCTCGACGCCCGAGCTGCAGCGGCGGCTCTCCGACCCCGAGCTCACGATCGTCGACGTCCGCCCGCTCCACGCGTACAACGGCTGGCGGATCTCCGGGGAGGCGCGCGGCGGGCACATTCCCGGCGCAGTCGCATTCCCCAGCGCGTGGCTCGCGAGCGTTCACCGCGCGGAGGCGGCGCGCCTGCTGCAGACGAAGGGGGTCGTGCAGGGCCGGGAGGTCGTCCTCTACGGCGACGCGGCGGGGGTCTCGGCAGTCGCACGCCGCCTCGCGGAGCTCGGCCACCGGCGCATCCTCGTCTACGACGCGGGCTGGGGGGAGTGGGCCGGTGACAGCTCCCTGCCCGTCGAGCGCCTCGCGCATTTCGAGCAGCTCGTCCACGTCGACTGGCTGCACAGCCTGCTCGGCGGCGGCCGACCCGAAGCCGCGCCGGCCGGTCCGTTCCTGCTCTTCCACGTCAACTTCGGTGTCCCCGAGGAGTACGCCGAGAGCCACCTCCCGGGCGCACTGCACCTCGACACGAACAGGCTGGAGAGCCCTTCCGACTGGAACCGCCGCTCGCCCCGGGAGCTCGACGAGGCCCTGTGCGCGCTCGGTGTCACGGTCGGGACGACCGTGATCCTCTACGGGCGCGACACCGAGGGCGACCCCGACGAGAAGTGGCCGGGTCGCCGGGCAGGCCAGATCTCAGCCATGCGCGCGGCAACGATCCTCCGCTACTGCGGCGTCGGCGACGTGCGTCTGCTCGACGGCGGCTACGACGCCTGGGCCCGGGCCGGCCACCCGCTGGAGGCGACGATGCGCGCACCGGTGCCGGTGCCGTCCTTCGGCGCAAAGATCCCGCGGCGGCCCGACGTGATCGTTGACCTCGACGAGGCGAAGCAGATCCTGGCCGATCCCGACCATGCGGCACTGGTCAGCGTCCGGACGTGGGACGAGCACATCGGCAGGGTCAGCGGCTACGACTACATCCGCCCGGCAGGCCGGATCGCGGGCGACGTCTGGGGCAACTGCGGCTCCGACGCGTACCACATGCAGCACTACCGCACGGTGGACAACACGATGCGGGCCTACCCCGAGATCGCGAGCAACTGGCGGGAGGCGGCCATCACCCCGGACAAGTGGGTCGCCTTCTACTGCGGCACGGGGTGGCGTGCCAGCGAGGCCTGGTTCTACGCGTACCTGATGGGGTGGCCGCGGATCGCGGTCTACGACGGCGGCTGGTACGAGTGGAGCCGCGACCCGAGCGCCAACGCGATCCTCGTCGGCGAGCCGGAAGACCGGACGCCCACGCCCAGCGGCGCGCCGGGCCCGCTCCCGCCGACCGCCGCCGCCTAGGGGGGCGTCGCCGTCACGCGGGCGTCGAGCAGACGCCGGATCTCCGCCTCCGCGTACCCGGCCTCGGCGAGCACCTCGACGCTGTGCTCTCCGAGCAGCGGGGCGTGACGGCGGAGCGACGGCGGGGACTCCGTCCAGCGGCTGGGGGCGTCCATCACCCGGATCGTGCCCTCGGTCGGGTGCTCGACCAACCGGAAGAAGCCCGTCGCCTCGTGGTGGGGGTCGTGGAGGAGAGCGTCGAGGGAGTGGATCGGCATCGCCGGCACGTCGGCGGCGTCGAGCACCTCGAGCCATTCGGCGGTCGTGCGCGTGACGAACTCGCCCGCCAGCCACGCATAGACCTCGTTCACGCTCTGGGACCGCGACTCGAGGGAGGCGAAGCGCCCGTCCTCCTCCAGCAGCTCGGAGCGGCCGACCGCGGCGAGGAAGCTCCGCCACTGCCGGTCGTTGTACACGAGCACGCCGAGGTAGCCGTCCTTCGTCCGCATCGGGTTCCGGTCGGGCGCGAGCAGGCGCGGGTAGCCCATGGGCGCCACGGGCGGCGACCACGTCTCGCCGCCCATGTGGTCGGAGAGCACGAACTCGGTGAGCGTCTCGAACATCGTCACCTCGACCGCCTGGCCGACGCCCGTCCGCTCACGGTGGAGCAGGGCGGCGAGCACGGCGTTCACCGCGTTCAGCCCCGTCACGCGGTCGCAGATCGTCGAGGGCACGTAGCGGGGCCGGCCGTCGACGCCCTCGCCGATCAGCCAGGGCAGCGCGATCAGCCCCTGGATGATGTCGTCGTAGGCCGCCTTGGCGCCGTACGGCCCGTCGGCCCGAAAGCCGTACGCGCCGACGTACACGATCCGCTCGTTGACGGCCCGGACGTCGTCGTAGGAGAGCCCGAGCCGCGCCATCGCCTGCGGCCGCAGGTTGTGCACGAGCACGTCGGCGCCCGCGGCCAGCCGCAGCAGGGCCGCGCGCCCGTCCGCGTGCTTGAGGTCGAGGACGACGCTCCGCTTGTTCCGGTTCAGCTGCACGAAGATGTGACCCATCCCCGGAGTGCGCATGGGCGCTGCGTGACGCATGTTGTCGCCTGCGGGTGGCTCCACCTTGATCACGTCTGCGCCATGGTCGCCGAGGATCTGCGTGGCGTAGGGGCCGAGGATGACCGAGGTCAGGTCGAGGACGCGGATCCCGGCCAGCGAGCCGGTCGCAGGGGCGGAGGTATCGTCCGTCGCCACCCGGCCATTCTCGCGACTCTGGAGATCCGGCGCGGCCTCGCGCGGCCGACGCCCGCGGCGCCTACCGGCCGAGCGCGAGCGTGACCGTCAGCGCCACGACCACAGGCCGCGGTCGGGATGGGCGAGCAGGTGGGCACCGACCTCGCGGGCACCGGCCCGAGACGGCTCGTCGAAGAAGAGCGCGGGGCTCTTGCCGTCGGTGCGCGCGAGCACGAGGCAGGCCGTGTGCCCGGTGACCGATGCGTCGTCGCCGACGAAGCCCTCCCCCACCAGCCGCGCGTACGCGGCCAGGAAGCCGGCCGTGAGCTCCTGCATCGCGCCGGCCACGGCGGGCCAGCGAACCGCGGAGAGCACGGGGAACGAGAGGAAGAACGCAAGGTCGAAGACCGGGTTCCCGGCGTGCGCGACCTCGAAGTCGAGCACCCAGCGGCCGGCCGGGCCGACGAGGATGTTCTTCATCGCGTAGTCCCCGTGCACCAGGCACCGCGGCGGCAGCCGCAGCTCGGCGAGGTAGGGGGCGATCAGCGGGGCCAGCTCGGGCCGTCGCGCCATCACCGTCTCGTGGAACGGGCTCAGGCGCTGCTGCTCGAAG
>JAOUEK010000320.1 GCA_029858755.1 Thermoleophilia bacterium | reverse complement strand
TCCCGCCGAAGTGCCCGAACGTCGCCGGCGATGTGAGCTCGCCCGTCCAGTGGCCGACCTTGTGGCCCTTGAGCTCGACGCCGAGCCCCCAGTCGAGCGGGGCGAAGCGACCGAAGTCGGGCAGCACGCCGTCGAGGCCCGGGAACTGGGTGCTCGTCATCTCGGC
Organism: Thermoleophilia bacterium; assembly: GCA_029858755.1. GTDB lineage: Bacteria > Actinomycetota > Thermoleophilia > Gaiellales > Gaiellaceae > Gaiella. The sequence continues at coordinate 3,287 of JAOUEK010000320.1, read as the reverse complement.
GAGCGTCTCGTGCGCGACGAGGCACGGCCGCAGCAGCTCGCGCCCGAGCGCGAGGACGTCGTGGAGGCACGCGTGCATGCCGCTCCCCGGATGGCCGCGCGGGTCGAGCCCGATCCCGAGCGGGTGGCTGATCGCCTCGCGGACGTACGCCGGGAACGCCATCCCGGCGCGGGCGGCGAGGTACTCGCCGACGACGCGGAACCCCTCGTTGGAGTAGATCCGCCGCCGGCCCGGCGGCGCGAGCGGCGCCGTACCCTCGAAGGGGAGCCCCGACGCATGTGCCAGCAGGTGGCGGACGGTCGACCCCGGGGGCCCTGCCAGCTCGTCGAGGTCGAGCACGCCTTCCTCGGCCGCGATCAGCACCGCGAGCGCGGTCACGGGCTTCGACACCGAGGCGAGGCGAACCGCATTCGCGGCGTCCCCCCGGGTCGCGATCACGCGCTCCGGGCCCGTCACCCCCGCGGCGGCGAACGGCACGTCCCATGCGTCGATGTGGAAAAGCGCCTGCACGGCGCGCGATACTAGCCCCGGTGGAGAGAAGGCTGATCTCGGGGCACTCGCCCTACGAGCCGATCGTCGGCTACTCGCGCGCGGTCGTCGCCGGCGACCGGGTGCACGTCGCCGGCACCGCGCCGATCCCCGCCGACGGCTCTCCCCCGCCCACCGACCCGTACGAGCAGGCGTCGCTCTGCCTGCGCATCGTCGGTGAGGCGCTGGAGCGCGCCGGAACGCGGCTCGATCACGTCGTGCGCACGCGCGTCTACCTGACCGACACCGCCCACTGGGAGGCCGTGGCACGTGCCCACGGGGAGGTGTTCGGCGACGTCCGCCCCGCCAACACCACGGTCGTCGCGCAGCTGCTCGATCCCGCCTGGCTGGTGGAGATCGAGGTCGAGGCCGTCCTCCCGTGACCAACGTCGAGCCCCGCCAGGCGGTCCCGCCGTCGATCACCGGCAAGGGAAGCGCCTACGCGGGCAGCGTGCGCGAGCACGCGTTCGGGTCGAGCGCGCCCTTCACGGTCGGCGTCGAGGAGGAGTACATGCTGCTCGACGGCGAGACGTTCGACCTCGTGCAGCACATCGAGAGCGTGCTCGCGGCGACGGCCGGCCACGAGCTGGAGAGCCAGGTCAACCCCGAGCTGATGCAGTCCGTGCTCGAGATCGCGACCCCCGTCTGCTCGTCTCCCGGCGAGGTGATGCGGGAGCTGTGCCGGCTGCGGGCCTACGTCCACGGGCTGGCGCAGGAGCGTGGCATGCGCGTGGGCTCGGCGGGTACGCACCCGTTCAGCCTCTTCGAGCGGCAGCGGATCACCGCCAAGGACCGCTACCGGGCGCTGATCGACCAGCTGCAGTACGTGGCACGCCGGGAGCTGATCTTCGGCATGCACGTCCATGTGGCGGTCGACGACGCGGACAAGGCGATCAGGTGATGGGCGGGCTGCTGCCGCAGCTCGGGCCGCTGCTCGCGCTCTCCGCCAGCTCGCCGTTCTGGCGCGGCGAGCCGACCGGCCTCGCGTCCAGCCGCCAGGCGGTCTTCGCGGCGTTCCCACGCTCGGGCCCCCCGCCGCGCTTCCGGGACTACGAGGACTTCGCCGAGGTCGTGCACCAGCTCGAGCGAACCGGGTGCATCGCCGACTACACCCACATCTGGTGGGACGTGCGGCCGCACCCGCGCTTCGGCACGATCGAGGTGCGGATCTGCGACGCGGTGACACGGGTCGAGGACGCGGTCGCGATCGCGGCGTACTGCCAGGCGATCGTGAAGCAACTGTGCGAGCGCTACGACCTGGGCGAGGAGATCCCGTCGTTCCACCGCATCCTCACGAGCGAGAACAAGTGGCTCGCCGCCCGTTACGGCCTCGAGGCACCGGTGATGGACCTGGCCACGGGCCGACGCAACCGTGTGCCCATCTCGCAGTTGATCCGGCGCACGCTGCGCGAGATCGAGCCGCACGCCCGCGAGCTCGGCTCCGAGAGCGAGCTGGAGGGAATCCGGGCGATCCTCGACCGCGGCAACAGCGCCGAGCGGCAGCTTCGCATCTGGAATGCCAACCGCGACATCGTCGAGGTGGTGCGCGAGATCGCGACGGCGGCCGAGGACCTGCCGTGACCCTGGGCCGCGGCGACGCCGTCCCCGACGCGCGCGTGTGGCGCGCGCCGGGCGAGCAGCCCGTGTCGCTGCGCGATGCGCTCGCGGGCGACGGCTTCGCGCTCGTGTGCTTCTACCCGTTCGACTGGTCGCCCACCTGAGCCAACGAGTTGCGGCTCCTGCGTGACAGGGGCGACGACCTCGCAGCGGCGGGCGTCAGGGCATTCGGGGTCTCGATGGACTCCCACTGGTCGCACCGCGCGTGGGCCGAGGCACTCGGGGTGTCGTCGATCCCCCTGCTCAGCGACCGGCTGGGCGAGGCCGCCACGGCGTTCGGTGTGCTCGGCGACGCGGACGGCATGCCGCGCGCGGAGCGGAGCGCGTTCCTCGTCGCCGACGATACGGTGCGAACCTCGTGGCTGCTGGGACGCGAGCTCCCCGACGTCGACGCGATCGTCGCGGCCGCTTCGTCCTCCTCGCCCTAGCCGTCTACGCCGCCGCGGCGGTGTGCGCGACGTGGCCCGCCGTCCGCCACGTCGACGGCCATTACCTCGCGCGCCCCGCCGCCGGCGCGGGCGAGGCGGCGGCCGGCGACCACCTGCAGCTCGGCTGGGCCTTCTGGCTGGTCGGCCACCAGCTCGAGCGGGGCGCCTCGCCGCTCGCCGACCCGTACTCGTTCCGCCCCGAGGCGAGCGCCCCGGCGAACCTGCAGGGATGGCTGCTGGGGGCGCCGTTCTGGGCGCTCGAGCGCACGTGGGGCCCGGTCTGGGCGTACGACCTGATCGTGCTCCTCTCCGTGGTGGCAGCGGGCGGGCTCGCGTGCTGGTGGCTGCGGGCGCTCGGGCTCGGGCGTCCCGCAGCGCTGGCCGGCGGTGTCGCCTTCGCGCTCGCCCCGTACGTCGTCGGCCAGCGGACCGGCCACCTGCTCGGGCTGATCTCCTTCCTCCTGCCGGCCGTGCTGCTCGCGCTCGAGCGCCGCCGCTGGGCCTGGGCGGCGCTCGCCCTCGCTGCGATCCCCGCCTCCGGCCAGCTCCACCTCGCCCTGGGCGCGATCCCGCTCGCCCTGGGCTACTCCTGGGCCCGCAGCGGGCCGCGTGGGCTGCTGCGCGCCGCCGCAGCGGTGCTGCCCGCGGTCGTCGCCGGGATCGTGGTGCAGCAGGCGGTGGTCGCGGGCTCGATCGGCAGTGGCCGCTCCTTCG
>JAOUEK010000318.1 GCA_029858755.1 Thermoleophilia bacterium | reverse complement strand
TCGGCCACGCCCCCTATTCTGACCGGGTTGACTGACCGTTCAATCGCAACCGCCGACGGCGAGCGCAGGGGGGAGGACCGCCGGCGGTCGATCCTCGACGCCGCCGTGCGCGTCTTCGCGCGCGACGGCTACCACACCTCCCGCGTCGGGGACATCGCCGAGGAGGCCGGTGTCGCACACGGGCTCCTCTACCACTACTTCCCCTCGAAGGGCGAGGTGCTCGCGACGGTCTTCCGCGAGAACTGGGGCGACCTGCTCTCCCGCTTCCGCGCGGTCGAGGCCTCCGACGAGCCGGCCGACGAGAAGCTGCGCGGCATCGCCAAGATCCTCCTGCGCACCTGGCGCAACGACCCCGCGCTGGTGACGGTGATGGTGCGCGAGGTGGCCCGCAGCCCGCACCTCTCCGAGCAGGTCGAGGACGTCCGGGAGGGCTTCGCCTCGATCCAGCGCGTGATCGAGCAAGGACAGGCCGAGGGCACCTTCCGGCGCGACCTCGACCCCCGGCTCGCGAGCTGGGTGGTCTACGGCGCGCTGGAGGAGATCCTGACAGGGTGGGTGCTGGGACAGCTCCCCGACGGCGACGAGGAGGTCGCGCGTGCCGAGCGCACCGTGGTCGAGGTCGTCTGCGGCGGCCTCGCAGCCGGCCGCACAGGCGGCGGCTGAGCCCGGTCACGCACGCGACGTCGCCGTGCTCGGTGTCGGGGCGCTCGGCCTCGCCTGGGCGCTGACGACGACCGCCGCGTACCTGCCGCCGCTGCTCGAGCGGTTCACGGGCTCGACGACGCTGATCGCGCTCGTGCTCGCCTCTGAAGGGCTCTTCGCGCTGACGCTGCCGCTCGTGGTCGGGCCCTGGAGCGACACCTTCCACACGCCGCTCGGTCGCCGGCGCCCCTTCATGCTCGCCGCCGTGGGGCCGATCGGCTTCTGCCTCGCCCTGATGGCGTTCATGCCCAGCATGTGGACGACGACGCTGGTCGTGCTCGCCCTCTTCTTTGCCTACTACGTGTACGAGCCGCCGTATCGGGGCCTCTACCCCGACATCCTGCCGATCGGCCTCTACGCCCGCGCGCAGGGGATCCAGCACCTGTTCCGGGGGCTCGCCATCGCCGGTGCGCTCGTCGGCGGCGGGTTCCTCTTCCACGCGTGGGAGCCGGCGCCGTTCCTGCTGGCGGCCGCCGTCGTCGCCGCCGCCTGCCTCGTGCCCGTCGTCTTCATCGTCGAGGACGGCGGGCAGGGGCGGGTCTTCGAGGGCGTGCGCGTGTACGTGCGCCACTCGTGGGACGTGCTGCGGACGCACGGCGACGTCGCCAGGTTCCTCGTGGCGAACACCGCCTGGGAGGGAACGTTCGCGGGGGCGCGCACGTTCGTCGTCCTCTACATCACGATCGGGCTCGGCGAGTCGCTCACCACCTCGAGCACGGTGCTCGGGGTCGTCGCCGGCGCGTACATCGTCGCGTCGCTCGTCGCGGGCCCGCTCGGCGACAGGTTCGGGCTCGCCCGCGTGATCCTCGGCGCCTCGCTCGTCTACGGCTTCGGGCTGCTGTCCGGCGGCCTGGCCACCAGGTGGCACGCCTGGTACCTCCCCATCGTCTTCTTCGTCGGTATCGCAGGTGGCATCGTGATGACGCTCGCGTGGGGGCTGCTGTTCAAGCTGATGCCGTCGGGCGATCGCGGGGCGATCGCCGGGCTGGCCACGACCACCAAGGGGATCGCGCTCCTGATCGGGCCCCTCTGCGCCGGCGTCGCGATCGACCTCTTGCGACCCGTGCTCGGGGAGACAGGCGGGTACCAGGCGCTGTGGCCGATCCTCGGAGTGCCCATCCTGCTCGCCGTGCCGTTCGTCTGGTCGCTCGTGCGGGTCGAAGCCGCGCGCGACCAGCTGGCACGGTCGGGGGCTGGGTGAGGTAGCGCGTGTCGAGTCTCGAGCAACCGAGGCGCGCCGAGGTCCGAGCGGTGCAGAGGCTCACCCCCGGTGCGGCGAGCGACGCCCTGCGAGCAGGCGCCGTCCCCGTCGACTCCCCGCCCGCTGCAGGCGCGGCGCAGGGCGTGCTCCGGCGGGCTCCGGCAGCGTGACTGCGCGCAGCGCCAGCCTGGGCCTCCGTGCCAACGCGGGGCAGTTCGCGTTGCTGGTCGGCCTCAACGCCGTGGTCGGCGCGATGGCGGGGCTGGAGCGGAGCGTCGTCCCGCTCGTCGGCGAGGACGAGTTCGGCGTCGACTCGCGCGGCGCGATCCTGCTCTTCGTGCTCGCCTTCGGGGTGGCGAAGGCGCTCGCGAACCTCTCCACCGGGCCCTTGGCGCAGCGCCTCGGGCGGCGTCGCGTGCTCGTGCTCGGCTGGCTGACGATGGCGCCGGTGCCGCTGCTCGTCGGCCTGGCGCCGGCCTGGTGGGTGATCGTGGTCGCGAACGTCTTCCTGGGCGCGGGTCAGGGCCTCGCCTGGTCGATGACCGTGGTCATGAAGATCGACCTCGTCGGGCCGCGGCGACGCGGCCTCGCTCTCGGGCTCAACGAGTCGGCCGGCTACCTGGGCGTCGCCGCAGCGGCACTGCTCACCGGGATCGTCGCGGCGACGATCGCGCCGCGCACCGTCGTCTGGGTCGGGGCGCTCGTGCTCGTGCTCGTCGGTCTGCTGGTCTCGATCACGTGGGTGCGAGACACCGCTGGTCACGTCGCAGCGGAGCAGGCCGCTCACGCACCGCGCGGCGAGCCGAAGCCAGTGCTCGTGGCGTGCTCACAGGCCGGGCTCGCCAACAACCTGAACGACGCGCTCGCCTGGGGGCTCGTGCCGGTCTTCCTCGCCGCCCGCGGCGCGACGGTGCGGGAGATCGCCGTCGTCGCCGCCCTCTACCCCGCGGTGTGGGGCTCGACGCAGGTGGCGACCGGGTGGCTCTCCGATCACACCGGCCGCAAGCCGCTGATCGTGAGCGGGATGCTGCTGCAGGCGGCGGCGCTCGCGCTGCTCGCTGCCGGTGACGGCGACCTGCCGCCGTCCATCGTGGCCGCGGTGGGGCTGGGGCTCGGCACCGCGCTCGTCTACCCGACGCTGATCGCGGCGGTATCCGACGCCGTGGCGCCCCGCCGCCGCGCGCACGCAGTCGGCGCCTACCGTTTCTGGCGCGACATGGGGCTCGCAGCGGGTGCGCTCGTCGCAGGGCTCACCGCGGATGCCGCGGGCGCCGTGGCCGCCATCGCAGTCGTCGCCGCGCTCACCGCGGCGAGCGGGCTGTGGGTGGCCGCGACGCCGTGGGTCGCCGCGACCGAGCGACCCGCGACCGCACCGTAGAGCAGCCCGCGTCTACCCGTGGGACGCGGCGACGGCGCTCCAGCGACCGTTCTCTCCCCGCACGTCGACGCCGAGGCCGAAGCATGCGGTCAGTGCCTCGCCCGTGAGCGTCGCAGAGACCGGGCCGGAGGACGTCACCCGGCCCGCGCGGAGGAGGAGGGCATGCGTCGTGGTC
>JAOUEK010000319.1 GCA_029858755.1 Thermoleophilia bacterium | reverse complement strand
CGACTGGGACGTCGTCAACGGCTGGGTCGCCGCCTACGCGATCCCCGTGTAGCCGCGCTCCTCGCCTGCCGGTCGAGCGCGTAACCTGCCCGCCGTGATCGCCGACGCGATCCTCGTGCTCGCGGGCTACCTGATCGGGTCGATCCCGTTCGGCGTCGTCGTGGTCACCCTCGTGCGCGGGGAGGACATCCGCGCCCAGGGCAGCGGCAACATCGGCGCCTCGAACGTGTGGCGCGTCTACGGCCGGTCGCTCGGCATTCCCGTGGCGGTGCTCGACGTCGCCAAGGGGTTCGTGCCGGCGCTCGTCGCCGTCGAGATCGGCGGCGACTGGGCGGGAGTGCTCGCGGGCGCCGCGGCCATGGCGGGCCACGCACGCCCGCTCTACCTGCGCTTCCGTCCCGGTGGGAAGATGGTCGCGACCGCGGGCGGTGTCAGCTTCGCGCTCGTCCCGCTCGCGGCCGCGTTGTGCCTCGGCATCTGGATCCTCGCCTTCGCCGCCTTCCGCTACGCGTCGGTCGCCTCGCTCGTGACGGCGGCGTCCCTGCCCGTGCTCAGCTGGGCATTCGGTGCCTCGTGGGTCGTGGTCGGCTTCGGCGCTGCCACCGCTGCCGGGGTGATCGTGCTGCACCGGACGAACGTCAGGCGCCTCCTCACCGGCACCGAGCCGCGGTTCACGAGGCGAAGCGACGCGCCGGCGTGAGCGGGCCCGGGGGCGTGCGGGCGCTACGGGCGGTGGCACGCCTCGGCGGGCTCGCGGCGGTCGCGGCCGCGGGGCTTTCACTGTCCGGCCCCGCGGCGGCGGCGCCGTGGTGCGGATCCCCGTCGCCCGTCGACCGCCCGGCCGCGGTGGCGGGGCACCAGATCCGCGTGGTGTACGCGTTCCCCTCCGACGGAGCGGACGAGAGCGCGGCGTTCGCTGCGCGGATCTCCGACGACGTCGACGCCGTCGAGGAGTGGTGGCGGGTGCAGGACCCCGCCCGCGCTCCCCGCTTCGACCGCGCGCTGTTCCCGTGCGGCGCGCAGGCGGATGTGATCGCCGTGCGCCTCCGTCGCACCGGCGAGGAGCTCCGCGCCGAGCAGGACCGGTTTCCCACGATCGCGAACCTGGTGAGCGACGCCGTCGAGGACTCCCCGTACCTCAAGTACCTCGTCTACTACGACGGGCCGCTCGACGGTGACGAGATCTGCGGCCAGGGGGGAGGCTCCTTCGGCGGCGCGGGCGTGGCGGTCGTCTACGTACAGGCGTGCGCCGACGAGCCGACGGCGGTGGTCGCGGCACACGAGCTGCTGCACGCCCTGGGAGCGCTTCCCGCGCCGGGCCCGCCCCACGCGTGCAGCGCCGAGGACAACGGCCACACGTGCGACTCGCCCGACGACATCCTCTGGCCGTTCGCCACGCTCGTCCCGCTGCCGGCGCTCTTCCTCGACGTCGGTCGCGACGACTACTACGACCACGCCGGTGGCTGGCCGGACATCCGGGACTCTGCGTGGCTGCGGCGGCTCGACGCGCAGGTCTCGCTCGCGCTACGGCTGCAGGGGCGAGGCACGGTCGAGAGCAACGTGCCCGGACTCGAGTGCTCGGCGGACTGCACGTCCGAGTGGGACGCCGGGTCGCAGGTCACGCTCGTCGCCACGCCCGGCCCCGGGCAGGTCTTCGCCCGCTGGAGCGGCGGCTGCGCCGGGCGGGCTCCCTCTTGCTCCCTGACCGTCGCCGAGCCCATGTCGGTCGGCGCGGTGTTCGGGCCGACAGCGTTCCCGGTACGGGTCTCGATCGCCGGTCGCGGGACGGTGCGCAGCACTCCGGCCGGCATCGCCTGCCCCGGCGCGTGCGCCGGGCGCCTGCCGTCCTACACCCGCGTCCGCCTCGTCGCGAAGCCGGCCCGCGGGTGGCGCTTCAAGGCGTGGACAGGGGTGTGCCGTGGCTCGGCCGCGCGCTGCACGCTCACGCTCGAGGGCGCGGCACGCACGCGCGCGTCGTTCACGCGCGTCAGGCCGTCGTAGAGGCCGAGCCGCCCCCGGCGAGCCAGCCCTCGAGCGTCGTCTGGGTCTCCGCCGGCTCGTCGCCGGCGAGCTCCCGGCGCAGCTCCTCGACCGTCCCGAAGCGCTCGGCGAGGACGTCGTGGTCGTGGATCGTCTCCAGGTTCACCTGGCGGGCGAGCGCGAAGTCGCCGTCGTCGAGGTCGGGGCGCTCGTCGAGCAGCCCCTTCAGCGACACGCGGACCGAGTCCTCGACGAACCGGGGTTGCAGATGTGCGTGCTCCACCACGAAGAGCTCGTCGGGACGCTTCAGCAGCTCGTACACGGGGGCGCTCATCGACCGCTCGACGATCGCGACGAGGTCCTCGGCGTCGAGCTCGCGCGTGCTGCCGACGAGCAGGGTGCCGCGGCCACGCTGGTTGTGGGTTGCGAGCGGCACGAGCTCGAAGATCCTCGACACGTCGCCGTCGGCGAACCCCGCCTCCAGCAGGCGCTCGGTCGCCCGGTCGCGGACGAGGCCCTGTGCGCACGGGCAGGCGTTGATCCCCGTCGCCTCGACGCCGACGACCCGGCGCGCGCCGTGCGCGGCCGCGGCGGCGATCCCGATCAGCGACACCATCTCCTGCGTGGGGAGGTCGGTCACCGGCGTCCTCCGCACCATCGGCCAGCGCGCCGAGATGTGCACCTCGGCGCGCAGCGCGCCCTGGCGCTCCAGGATGTGGCGGGCGATGTGCTCCGCGAGCACCTCGATCAGCAGGCCCTCGCCGAGCACCTCCTGCTCGATCGCCTCGTCGAAGAGCTCGGGGAAGCGCGACATGTGGACGCCCTTCTGACCGCGGTGGAGATCGACCGTGCACGCTATCTCCGCGGCCATCAGCATCTCCTGGTTGCCGCGGCGGATCCGGATCGCCTTCTGCACCGACGTCACCCCGGCGCGAGAGAGCGCGAGCGACACCGGCGGTGCCGATGCCTGCATGTCCTCGGGGGCCCCGCGGAGCTCAGCCACCCGCCGACCGTACCAACCGCCGGTCGTAGGCGCGCAGGCGGAGCATCGCGACCACGCCGAGCGCCGGGCCGACGGCGAGGAACGAGAACGCCCACCGCCAGCCGACGGCGTCCACCGCGACTGGCACGAGCCAGATCGTGGCCGTCGTCAGCGTGAAGCCGGCCGCGAGTTGCAGCGCGAGCGCGGTGCCGACGTACGCCTGGTCGGCGTGCTCGGTGACGAGCGTGGAGAACTGGGCCGAGTCGGCGACCACCGTGAGCCCCCAGACGAGCGCGACGGCGACGGCGAGCGCGGTGGGGAGCAGCCCGACCACGAGCGCGCAGAGGCCCGAGCACGCCATCAGCGCAGCGGTCGTCTCGGCCCGCCCGAAACGGTCGCCGGCGAGCCCGCCGACCACGCAGCCGACGCCGCCGGCGCCGATCACGCAGAACGTGACCAGCGTCGCGGCGGTCGCGCTCCCGAAGAGCGCGTCG
>JAOUEK010000317.1 GCA_029858755.1 Thermoleophilia bacterium | reverse complement strand
AGCACGGAGAGCTCGCGCAGCCTCGTGCGGTCGGCGGGCGGGAGCCGGTCGATGCGGGCCTGGATCAGCCCCTCCACGGAGGGCGGCAGCGCGTCGACGTCCTCGCCGCGCCGCAGGGCATCGAGCAGCTCGAGCAGGAACAACGGGTTGCCGGCCGCGCGCTCGGCGAGCGCGCGCACCTGCCGGGGCATCAGCGGGTCGTGCTCGGTGGCCGCGTCGATCAGCGCCGCGGCGGCGTCGGGGGCGAGTGGCCGCAGCTCGATGCGCGTCGCGTCCTCGTCGGAGGCCACGAACCCCGCGGTTCCCGGTCGCCGCGCGAGGAGCACGAGCCAGGGCCGGCCGCGGACCGACGACGTGAGCCGCGCGAGCAGGTCGCGCGACGGCTCGTCCATCCAGTGCGTGTCCTCGACGAGGACGACCGTGGGCTCGGTGACGACCTCGGCGAGGAGCCCTTCGACCGCCTGCTCGAGCCGGGCGCGACGGAACTCGTCGTCGAGCTCGCGCACCTCGGCGGACGGCTCGATCTCGAGGTCGAGCGGCGTCGCGATCAGCGACAACCAGGGCGCGAGCGCGGGCGAGCGCTCGTCGACCAGCCTCTCCAGCGCTGCGACCGACTCATCATCGTCGAGGCCCTCGAGCCCGAACGCCTGCCGCAGCAGCGCACGGAACGGGAAGTACGGCGTCGCCGCCTGGTAGAGGCGACACTCGCCGCGCAGCAGGGCGGCGTCACCGACGTGCCCGAGGAGCTCGTCGAGCAGGCGGCTCTTCCCCATCCCTGGCTCGCCCGAGAGCTCGACGACGGTGCCCTCGCCGCCTGCGGCGCGCTCCCATGCACCGGTGAGCACCGCGAGCTCCTCGTCGCGGCCGACGAGGGGCAGCCCGGCCTCGGCGATCGACGCCCGGCTTCCTCTCGCCCTGCCGACGACGAAAGCCTGGATCGGCTGCTTCTTGCCCTTGACGAGGAACGGCTCCAGCTCCCTCGTCTCGAAGAGCGTGCGGGAGCCGTCGACCACCTGCGGCGTGGCGACGACCTCACCGTGCCCGGCCTTCGCCATCAGGCGGGCGGCAAGGTTCACGGGGTCGCCCATCACGGTGTACGTACGTCGGTACGACGGCCCGATCGTGCCCGCGAACACCGGGCCCGTGTTCACTCCGACGTGCAGCGACAGGGTCGTCTCGGAGGTGACGACGTCGCGCAGCGCGAGCAGCATCGCCTCCTCGTCGGCGCCGGTCACCGTCGGCGCTCCTGCGGTGAGGATGATCTTCCCGCCGTCGGGCGCGATGTCGGTGGCGAGGAACGCGACCCCGCGTGCGTCCACGGCCCGCTGCGCCGCGCCGACGAGCGCCTCGAGAGCGTCGGCGGCCGCGGCGGGGCCCTCCCGCACCACCAGCTCGTCGAACCCGCCGTAGTGGACGAAGGCGACGGTCACGGACCGGTGCTCGGGCTCGACATCGCCCGCGAGCACCGTCTCGCGGAGCCCCTTCGAGACGAAGGGAGTGAGGTCGAGATCGGTCGTCACGGGGTCCGCCGGGAGGCTCTCGACCGCCGGCGGCGTCCCTCGCAGGAGCACGCCGGGGCCGAGCACACGGCCGCGATTCGCCTCCGGCAGGGCCGCTGCGAGCGCGGGGCTGAGCAGGATCTGGCCGGCGGAGGCGGCGCCCTCCATCGTCACCGTCTCGGTCGCCGCCGGGCCGGCCACGACCAGCTCACGGTGGGAGTCGCCGACGAGGAAGAAGTGGAAGACCCCGGTGTGGGCGCCGACCGACATGCGCAGGGTGACCTTGCCCGCGGTCGTCTCGAAGGTGCCGATCCGGCGGAGCTCGGCTCGCATCCCGTGCGCGGCCACGGTCGCCCGCAGTGCGTGGCCGACTCCGCCGAAGAAGAGCAGCAGCGCGTCGCCCCCGAACTTGACCAGGCTGCCGCCGTTCCGGTACGCCTCGGCGAGGAGCGCCGAGAAGGTCTTGTCGATCACGTCCGAGACCTCTTCGGCGCCGACCCTGCCCTGGCGCGCGAGCCGCTCCGACATCTTCGTGAACCCCGAGACGTCGACGAACACCATCGAGCCCTCGACCTCCCAGAAGCGCGCCTCGGGATCGACCTCCTGCCACGCGAGCACGAGCCGTGGCAGGTACGGCTGCAGCGGCGACGTCACACGGGTCGCCACAGCGCCTCCGCCGAGAGCGCCGGGGGGCCGGCACCGCGCTGACTCACTCGAGTGGCGAGCAACGACGCTCCTCGCTCCGGGGACGAGACAGACGGGCAGGCTATCGTGCGGCCGGCGCCCGCCGGAGCGCAGGGCGGGCGTCCGGATCGTCGGCGCACGCCGGACAGGCTGCAGCGTGTCGATCGCACGTCGGAGCGGCCGCCGGATCGGAGCGGCGGGGCTCGAGCCCGCGACGTCCGGCTAGAGCCAGTGGTGCAGCCACCACTTCTCGAAGGCGACCTTGCCCCAGTGGAACGGTCGCCCGGGCCGCCTGATCTTCACCTGCGGCTCGGGATCGGCGTAGAAGTTGCCGCCTGCGAACCCGGCCCGCCCGTCACCCAGCTCGATCCAGCAGTAGCCGGTGCCGTCGAACGCGGCAGCGGAGGCCTTGCCCTCGGCCGCCTCGGCGATCCGTTGCGCCACGACCTTGGCCTCCGCGTGGGCGAAGACGCCTGCCTTGGGCAGCGCCTTGCCGTTGGGCAGCTTGACCGTCGCGACGTCCCCGATCGCATACACGTCCTCGAAGTCGGTCTGAAGGGTGCGTGGATCGACGTGGACGAAGCCGGACACCCCGAGCAGCGGTGACGAGCGAACGACCTCCGGTGCCTGGTGGGGCGGGACGACCATCAGCAGGTCGACCCGGTGCGCGCGGCCGTCGGAGGCAACGATCTCGCGGGTCGCGGGGCGGAGCTCGCTGAACGTGAACAGCGGGTGGTAGTGGATGCCGCGCGCCGCGAGCATGTCTGCGATCGAGTCGCCGAGCGCAGCGGGAGCGACCGGCATCGGCGTGTGCTCGGGGGTGAACAGGTGGATCTCGACGTTGCGGCGGATGCCCTTCCTGCGAATGAACGACTCCGCGAGGAACGCGGCCTCGTAGGGGGCGGCGGGGCACTTGTACGGCATCGACGGGATCAGGATCGCCACCACGCCCTCGGCGAGGCCCTGCAGCGCGGCGTGGATTCGCGCGCAGCCCTCCGGCGTGTAGAGGTTGTAGGCCATCTCGTCGAACCCGTTCACCGTCTCCGTGGCGAGCCGTGCCCCCAGCGAGACGACGAGCGAGTCGTAGGCGAGGTCGCCGGACGCGGTGACGACGACCCTGTTGTCGAGGTCGAGCGTCTCGACTTCGGTGTGGAGGAACTCGATGCCCTTCCTCCGCAGTCGGTCGAGCGGCCGGGTGAACTGGCTCGGGCGGCGCTCCCCGACCATCTGCCACAACAGCGACGGCTGGAACACGTGCTCTGCGGCGCGGTCGACG
>JAOUEK010000316.1 GCA_029858755.1 Thermoleophilia bacterium | reverse complement strand
GTGCCGCGCACATCGTCGATCGGCCGGGCGGCGGCCGCAACGGCGTCGGCGAAGCTGTCGGCGTCGTCGAGGTTCGCCGTCACGAGCGTGGTCACGGGGGCCGCGGAGCCGAACGCGGCGCGCAGCTCGCCTCGCTCGCGGTCGACCGCGAGCGCCAGCGAGCAGACCGCGATCACCATCGCGTTGCGAGGCCCGACCTTCATGAACGTCTGCGCGGCCCCGCTCGGCTCCAGTCGAGCCCCGACGATCAGCTCGTCGTCGTCGAGCGCGGTTCGCTTGGGGCCGACGAGGAAGTCGGCGAGCGGCAACGAGCGGGTGCCGCGGACGCTCGCCAACGTGATCGTGGCGTCCTCGAGGAGGAGCGGCGGCAGAGCGTCTCCGGCGGGTGAGCCGGTGCCCAGGTTGCCGCCGATCGTCCCGCGGTTGCGAATCTGCGGCGAGCCGACCGTCCGCGACGCCTCCGCGAGAGCGGGCACGAGGCCGGCCAGAGGCTCCGTCATCGCCTCTGTGTACGTGAGCCCGGCGCCGAGCACGAGCGTGCCGTCCTCGCTCCACCAGCGGCGGAGCTCTGGCACCTCGTTGAGGTTGATCAGGGCCGGGGGGCGGGAGCGGTCGAAGTTCAGCTCCACCAGCACGTCGGTGCCGCCTTGCACGCACCGGGCCCCCGGCAGCTCGGCCTTCAGCCGCAGCGCCTCGTCGAGCCCTCTCGGGGTGAGCACGTCCACGACGGCTATCGCTCCTCGCGCACGTAGGGAATCCCCAGCGCGGCCGGCGCGCCGAGGCGTCGCTTCGCAAGCCCCGTCGACACGAGCACGAGCACGACGATGGTCATCACGTACGGGAGTGCGTAGAGGAACTCGGGGGTCACCTCGACGTCGCGTGCCTGGAGCGCGAACGGCAGTGCCGACAGCGCGCCGAAGAGATACGCGCCGACGAGGCAGAGCTCAGGTCGCCAGAAGGCGAAGATCACGAGTGCGATCGCGATCCAGCCGGCGCCGCTCACGAGTGTGTCACCCGCCACCCAGCCGGGGGTGATGGAGAGGCTGTAGCACGCCCCGCCCACACCCGCGAACGCGCCGCCGATGAGGACGTGGACGTAGCGGTACAGGGTGACGTTGATGCCCATCGCGTCCGCCGAGGCGGGCGCCTCGCCGACGGCCCGGACGTTCAGGCCCCACCGGGTCCTGGCGAGGTAGAGGGCGACCAGGGCGGTCAGCCCCCAGGCCGCGTACACGAGCGCCGACTGGTCGAAGAGGATCGGGCCGGCGAACGGGAGATCGGCGAGACCGAGCACGTCCAGGGACGCGAACTGGTGCTTCGCCGGGAAGTCGGCGAGGCCGAGCTCCGTCCCGAAGTAGGCCGACAGGCCGAGACCTCCGGCGAAGATCGTCAGCGCGAGCCCCGAGACGATCTGATTGGCGCGGAGCGTGATCGTCAGGAACGCGTGGATGGCGGCCATCGCGGCGCCGGCGACGGCCGCCCCAAGCACAGCAAGCAGCAGCACCGGGGCCGCTGCGCCGTCCACTCGCTGCGTGACCCAGAAGCCGACCGCTGCCCCGAACAGCATCATCCCCTCGACCCCGAGGTTGAGGATCCCCGACCGCTCGGCGAGGAGCTCGCCGAGCGCTGCGTAGAGCAACGGTGTGCCGTAGAGAACCGCCTGGGCCAGGACGATCACGAGGATGCTGTCGTTGACCTTCATGGCGCCGGCTCCGCGGCGGGGGGACCGGCGGAAGCGCGGGCCCGGGAGCCGCGTCGTAGGCGCAGCCGGTAGCGGAGGAGCAGCTCGCCGCCGAGGGCGCAGAACAGGATGATTCCCTGCATCACGCCGACCAGCCCGGACGGAAAGTCGACACCCTGCAGCGTGAAGCCGGCGTTCTGGAGCCCGCCGATCAGAACGGCGACGAGGCAGACGGCGAACGGGTTGTAGCGAGCGAGCGCTGCCACGACGATCCCCGTGTACCCGAACGCCGCAGCCTGCAGTCCGGTCGGGCTGCCGTCGAGCGTATGCGTGAAGTCGCCGATCTGGCTCGCCCCCCCGAGGCCGGCGATCGCACCCGAGACCGCCATTACGGCCAGGATCTTCCGTCGAGTCCGCATGCCCGCATAGCGGGCGGCACGGGGCGAGTCGGCGATCACGCCGACCTCGAAGCCGAATCGCATCCGCGAGTAGAGGAGCCAGAGGACGAAGGCCGTCAAGATCCCGACCAGGAACCCGAGCGGAACGATCACGTGCGTACCGAACGTCGACCAGTCGGACTCGATCGGCATCGGCTTCCCTTGCGGGAAGGAGCGGGCCTGGAGGCTGGACGTGTCGCGCCAGTAGGAGGAGCTGTCGAAGATCAGGTACGTGAGCAGCAGCCCGGCCACGTAGTTGAGCATCAGGGAGGTGATGATCTCGTTCGTGCGCGCGAAGGCCCGCAGCACACCGGGGATCAAGGCCCAGGCGGCGCCCAGCACGCCTGCTCCGATGCACATCCCGATCACGTAGACGGGCGTCGACCCGACGCCCCGATCACCCAGCTGCAAGGCGACCCACGACGCGCCAACCGCACCCAGGTAGAGCTGGCCTTCCGCACCGATGTTGAACAGCTGCATGCGGAACGCCGCCGCCGCCGCGAGACCGGTGAACAGGATCGGCGTGGCCGAGGTGAGCGTGGCCGAGAAGGCTCCGTTTCCGGTGAGACCGGCGTCGAGGATCTTCCGATACGTGTCGACCGGGTCGTGTCCCGTGATCGCGAGCACGACGGCCATGACGGCGAAGGCGACGACGAGCGAGCCGACGGGAACGGCGATCGAGAGCCACCAGGGTTGCTCCAGGCGCCGCTCGAGCTTCACGCGGCACGCCCCCCGGCCATGAGGAAGCCGAGCTCCTCGACCGTCGCCCGACCGGCGTCGAGCTCGCCGGCGACGGCACCCTCGTACAGCACGACGACGCGGTCCGTGAGCGTGAGGATCTCCTCGAGGTCTTCGCTGATCAGGAGCACGGCCGCCCCCGACTCGGCAGCGTGGCGGATGTAGCCGTGCACGGTCTCGATCGCGCCGACGTCGAGCCCCCGCGTCGGCTGCGCGACCACGAACACCCTCGGCTCGCCCTGGAACTCACGGCCGAGCACGAGCTTCTGGAGGTTGCCGCCCGAGAGATTCCTGGCGGGTGTGTCCGGTCCAGGTGCCTTGACGTCGTAGCCAGTGATCAGGGAGCGCGCGGCCTCCGCCATGCGCCTGAACACGAGGAACGGGCCCCGCGAGACGGGAGGCTCCCGGTAGGTCTTGAGCACCGTGTTCCGCGCGATGCTCAGGCTCGGCGCGAGCCCCGTGCCGAGCCGGTCCTCCGGGACGTGGGCGACTCCGGCGGCGATGGCGTGTCTCGGATCCCCTGGCTTCAACCGGTGACCGCCCACGCGGATCGTGCCCGCCGACGGCGACCGCATCCCCGAGATGGCCTCGGCGAGCTCGCGCTGCCCGTTCCCC
>JAOUEK010000315.1 GCA_029858755.1 Thermoleophilia bacterium | reverse complement strand
ACGTGCCCTTGCACCTCCACACCGCAGCCGACGCTCCCCCCGCTCTCGTACTGGACGATGCGCATGCCTCTCCTTCCCGTGGTGACGGCACGGAGGCTAACCTGTATGACAGTAGGATGGCGCGGTGGCACCGGCGCGTCGCGAGCCGCTCGTCGTCCTCGACGACGACCCCACCGGCGTGCAGACCCTCGCCGGCATCCGCGTCCTCCTCGACTGGGACGCAGACCGCGTCCGGGCTGCCCTGGACGGGCGGCCGTCCGTCCATCTGATCACGAACACGCGCGCGCTGCCCGCCGAGCGCGTGCGGCCGTTCGTGGCCGACGCAGCGCGCGCTTCGATCAACGGTGTGCCGGACGCCGGCGTCGTGCTCCGCGGGGACAGCACGCTCCGCGGCCACCTCCTCGAGGAGTACCTCGGTGTGCGCGACGTGGTCGCCCCCTCGGGCTGGCCGGTGCTCCTGCTCGCGCCGGCGCTCCCATCGGCAGGGCGGGTCACGGTCGGCGGCGTGCACCTGTTCGAGCGCGACGGCCGGCGCACGCCGCTGCACGAGACGGAGTACGCCCACGACGGCGCGTTCTCCTACGCGAGCGCCCGGCTGCTCGAGTGGGCGGAGGAGCGCTCGGGCGGCCTGTTCCCGACGAGCGCCGGACGAGAGCTCCACCTGGAGGAGCTGCGCGCCGGTGGGGCCGCGGCGGTCGCGGACGCGCTCGCCGCGCTCGCTGCCGCCGGGGGGCCGGTGGCGCTCGCGCCGGACGCGGAGACGCCGGGCGATCTCGAGCTCGTCGCGGACGGCTATCGGGCGGCGGTCGCCCGGGGCGTGCCGGTGATCGTCCGCTGCGCGCCGACGTTCGCCGGGGTGCTGGCCGGGACGACGGCGCCGGGCCTGGTGCCGCCACCCTCGGCCGCCGGCGGCGTGCTCGTCGTGTGCGGCTCGTACGTGCCGCAGACGAGCCGCCAGCTCGCGCAGCTCCTCGAGGCGCGGCCGGGCTCGCTGGTGGAGGCGGACGTCGTCGCCCTCTCCGGCGCCGACTCCTCGCGTGAGCTCGCCCGCCTCCGCAGGGAGGTCTCGCGCCTGCTGTCGGCCGGTCGGCTGGCGGTGCTGGCGACCCCCCGCGAGCGGCCGCCCGGCACGACGAGCCTGGACGCCGGCGAGCGGATCGCGGCGGGCCTGGCCCGGGTCGTCTCCTCGGTCGACCTGCTGCCGACGGTGCTGATCGTGAAGGGCGGGATCACCTCGGCGGTGACCCTGCGCGACGGGGTGGGAGTTTCGGAGGCCGAGGTCGTGGGCCCGGTGGAGCCGGGGGTCTCCCGCTGGCTCGCACGTCGCCCGGAGGGAGCCGCCGTCGACTACCTCGTGGTGCCGGGGAACGTCGGTGACGAGGGCCTGCTCGCGCGACTCGTCGACGCCGTGACAGGATCCGCCGCGTGCTGACCCCGTTCCGCGAGATCCTCGAGGAGCGCCGCGCCGCCGGCGCGGCGGCTGGCGCCTTCACCTGCTACGACGCGACCACCGCAATCGGCGTCGTGCGAGCAGCCGAAGCGCGCCGCGACCCCGTGCTGCTGCTGGTGGCGGAGGCCTCGTTCCGCTCGCCGAGTGGCCGGCTGCTGCTCCCCGCGCTGCTCGCGGTCGCGGACGCGGCCCGCGTTCCCGTCTGCGTCCAGCTCGACCATGTCGACGACGACGACCTGATCGACGCTGCGCTTGCGGCGGGGGCCGGCGCCGTGATGGCCGACGGCTCGAAGCTGCCGACCGATGACAACGCAGCCTTCGTCTCCTCCGTGCGCTCGCGTGCTCCCGGTGCCGGCGTCGAGGCCGAGCTCGGGCACGTCGAGGGCGGCGAGGACGTCGCCGCCGCCACCGAGGCCGGCGCGCTCACCGACCCGGACGAGGCCGCGACGTTCGCCGCCGCAACCGGGTGCGACTGCCTCGCCGTCTCCATTGGCAACGTGCACGGGCGCTACGCCCGGCCGCCCGCGCTCGATTGGGACCGGTTGCGGGCGATCCGAGAGCGCGTCGACGTCCCGCTCTCGCTGCACGGGGCGTCTGGGATCCCGGACGCGGACGTCCGCCGCGCGATCGAGCTCGGCGTGTGCAAGGTCAACGTCAACACGGAGCTGCGGGAGCGGTATCTCGCACAGCTCGCCGCCGGGCTGCCGGCGGCGCGCGACGGGCTCCGGCTGCTCGAGCTCGAGGAGTCGGTCATTGACGCGGTCTCCGATGTGGTCGCCGCCAAGCTCGCCGTGCTCGCATGAGGGCAGAGAGGAGGAGCGTGCCGTGAAGATCACCGACGTCGAGCCGATCGTCCTGCGCGTGCCGGAGGTCGACGTGAGTCGCGCCGACGGCACCCAGGACGCCTTCCTCGTGCGCGTCCACACCGACGAGGGCGTGACGGGGATCGGCGAGGCCGACACGTCGCCGTACGTCGCACGCACGATGGTGGAGATGCCGTCGTCGCACGCGGTCGCGCGCGGCCTCCGCGAGCTCCTGGTCGGCGAGAGCCCGCTCGACGTCGGCCGTCTCTGGCAGCT
The DNA here is from genome assembly GCA_029858755.1 of Thermoleophilia bacterium. GTDB lineage: Bacteria > Actinomycetota > Thermoleophilia > Gaiellales > Gaiellaceae > Gaiella. The sequence goes on along the minus strand of JAOUEK010000315.1, from coordinate 947 downwards.
GATGTTCCACGGCTCCGACCATTACGGGCGAGGTGGCGCCGCGTTGCACACGATCAGCGCGATCGACATGGCCTTGTGGGACATCGCAGGCAAGATCGCCGGCGTGTCGGTGGCGGAGCTGCTCGGCGGCCGCCGCGCCGAGAGCGTCCGTGTGTACGCGAGCGAGGTGATGCCGGAGACGCCCGCTGGGGCGCGTGCAATCGCAGAGCGCGCCGTGGAGCGCGGCTACACGGCGCTCAAGCTCGGCTGGGGCCCGCTCGGCCGCGACCGGGAGCACGACGTCGCCCTGGTCGAGGCGGCGCGGGCGGCCGTCGGCGAGGAGCCGGAGCTGATGATCGACGGCGGCCGCGCGTACACGGTCGAGAGCGCCCTCGACCTCCTCCACGCGGTCGAGGCCGCTCGCCTGTACTGGTTCGAGGAGGCGCTCCAGCCCGACGACGTCGAGGGGTACGCGCTGCTCTCCGCGCGATCGCCGGTCCGGCTCGCCGCGGGAGAGGCAGACGCCGGCATCATGCCGTTCCGCGCGCTGGCCGAGCGGGGCGGCATCGCAGTCCTCCAGCCCGACCTCGGACGGTGCGGCGGCTTCACCGTCGCGCGGCAGATCGCCGAGCTGGCGCGCGAGCGCGGCGTCGAGGTCGTCCCACACTGCTTCTCGAGCGGCGTGCTCGTCGCGGCCTCGCTCCAGTTCGTCGCGTCGCTCGACCACCCGACCTTCTCGGAGTTCTCGGTCGCCGACTCGCCGATCGCGAGCGGCCTCCTCGCCGAGCCGTTCGTTCTCCGCGACGGCCGGCTCGACGTCCCCAGGGGCCCGGGCCTCGGGGTCGAGCTCGACGAGGAGCTCGTCGACGGGCTGCGGGCGCGCTGACCGGCGCGACGGTCAGAAGGCGCCGGCGTAGGCGTCGAGCGCGGGCTGCCCGCCGAGATGGGCGTACAGCACCGTCGAACCG
>JAOUEK010000314.1 GCA_029858755.1 Thermoleophilia bacterium | reverse complement strand
GCGTCCCGGTGACGTCGATGGCCAGCGATGCCGCCCAGAGCCACGCCCGCGCCGGGTCGTCGACGGCGCCTCCGACCAGCACGAGGGTCGGCGCGACCAGGAACCACGGCGCCAGGCCGAGGAACGTCCGGAGCTGCTCCGGAGAGCGTCTGAGCCCCTCGGCGTAGAGGGCGACCTGCAGCACCCGGACGACGACGTACGGGGCGGCGAACCAGAGGCCGTCGCTTCCGTACGCCTCGGGAACGGCGAGCGCCATGAAGAAGCTCCCGGCCATCGCGCCGAGCATGAGCACGCGGACGCCCGAGCGCTCGATGTCGATCGCGTTCGTGAGCCAGGTGTAGGCGGACCATGCCCACCAGAGCAGGCCGAACACGAGCGCGGCGCGGACGAAGCCGAGCGTGCTCGTGTCGTCGAGCAACAGTGCCGTGACCTGCGTGATCCCGAACACGAAGACGAGGTCGAAGAAGAGCTCGAGGAAGCCGGCGCGCTTCTCCTGCTCGGTCTCCTCGCCCGCCGTAGCCTGCGTGTCGTTCGTCGTCATGGCCCGTCGAAGCGGTAGACGAACGGGCCGCGGCCCTGCCGGTAGGCGATGCCGATCACGAGCCGGGCGAACGCCTCGACCAGGGGCACGGCGTCGTCCCCGCCGGCGTCGACCGGGTCGAAGCCTGCGTCGCGCACGAGTCGCGCCGCGGTCTCCTTGGCGCCGGTGTCCGCCCCGGCGATCACGAGGCTGGCCGGCCACTCCGGCGGTGCGGCGAAGAACTGCGCGAACACCGTGTTGAACGCCTTGACCACCGGCGCGCCCCCCGCGAGTCGGGCGATCTCGGCGGCGTCGGGGCCGCCCGACAGGTTGTTGGTCGCGTCGACCAGCACGGCGCCCTCCAGGTCGCCCGCCTGCCCGAGCACGTCGGCGGCTGCAGCCGCGGGCACCGCGAGCACGACGACGTCCGCGCCGCGAGCCGTGTCGGCGACGGTGTCCCGGGTGGAGACGGCGACCTCGTGGCCCGCATCGCGCCAGCGATCGGCGAGCGCGGCGCCGACACGGCCGCCGCCGAGAACGGCGATCTTCATGAGATCCTCCTATCGCATCGAACGGACGGCGCCCGTCACGGGCCGAGCGCCTCGATCACGAGCTCTGCCGCCACGCGTCGAAGGCCGATCTGGCGCGACGGCGCTCGCCTTCCTCCGCGACCAGCGGCCCGTGCAGCGGAGCGACGACCCCTGGCCGACCTGCTGGAGGAGCTCCGCCGCTTCGGGAAGGGCGTGGAGCGCCCTCATGGGATGGCCGTGCTCGGCACCGTGCTCGCCGAGGAGGAGCACGGTGCCGAGCTGATGCAAGCGTTTCGGCGCGACCTCGTGCCGCGCCGCGCCCGCCTGCGTGCGAGCCTCGAGCGTTGCGACCTTCGCGGGGGGCTGGACGCGGAGACCGCGGCCCCGATGCTCGTCGGCTCCCACGACGCGTCGTATCTCGCGGGCGGCGCGCGCGGCGCGGCTGGCAACGGCGCGTCGTCGATGCTCTGCTCGGCCCGCCCGTAGCGTCAGGCGGGGGCGAGCGACCGGCGCAGGAACCCGAGCAGGTTCCCGCTCGTGACCGCGTCGACGTCGGCGTCCGGCCATCCGCGCTCGCGGAGCGCGCTGACGAGCGACGGGTAGCGCTCCGGCCCGGTGAGGCCGTCGATGCCGCTGCCCGGCTCCAGGCCCGGAGGCGTGAGGCCGTCCCTCGGGAGGGCAGGCACCGGCATCGCCTCCCACAGCCGGCGGGTGAAGTCGCCGCCCAGGCACACGCGGTCGACGCCGACGACGTCGGCCGCGTGCTCGAGATGCGCGATCACGCCGGCGATCGTCCGGCGCTCCGGGCCGATCGCGATCGGGTGCAGCATCAGCCCGAAGAGCCCGCCGGCGTCGGCGAGCGCCCGCAGCTGGTCGTCGTCGAGATTGCGCGGCGTCTCGTGGATCGCACGGCAGCCGCCGTGCGAGCACAGCACCGGGTGGCCGGAGACGCGGTCGAGGATCTCGTCGAAGGCGCCGCGGGACGCGTGCGCGAGGTCGAGGATCACGCCCAGCGAGACGAGCCTGTCGACGAGCTCGCGTCCGAGGCGAGAGAGGCCGCCGCCCTCCTCGCCTGCGCCGTCGGAGAACGCGTTGCGAAGGTTCCAGGTGAGGCCGGCCATCCGCACGCCGAGCTCGTGAAACACGTCCGCCGGCCAGGTCTCCACGCCGAACGCTTCAACGCCCTCGAGCGAGAGCATCAGCCCGATCCGCTCGCCGCGCTCGACGGCGTCGAGGTCGGCGACGGAGCGCACCTGCACGAGCCGGTCGGGTGACTCGTCGAGGGCGTGGTGAAATGCGGCCACCAGCGCGAGCGCCTCGCGCAGCGAGCCCTCCGGCTGCACCGCGTGGTCGACGTACACCGGGCATACCTGGAGGCCGACGCCGCCGGCCTCCAGCAGCGGCAGCCACGTGCGCGCGAAGACGCCCGTCTCGCCGAGGCGACGCTCGCGATGCGCGAGCTCGAGCAGCAGGTCGACGTGGGCGTCGGCGATCATCAGCGTTCTCGGCCGGCAGCGCCCATCGGCCGGTGAGCGTATCGACCCGCGTCGACGCGCGCCGATGTGCAAGTGTGCCGCCGATGGGCACGTTGCGCCTCGGCCTGCTCTCCACCGCGAACATCAACCGCGAGATCCTCGCTGGCGCCGCGGCCTCGGACCGTGTGGAGGTCGCAGCGGTCGGCAGCCGCGACCGCGACAGGGCGGAGTCCTACGCTGCGACGAACGGGATCCCCCGGGCACACGGCAGCTACGCGGCGCTGCTCGCCGACGACGGCGTCGACGCCGTGTACGTCTCGCTGCCCAACGGGATGCACCACGAGTGGACGATGCGGGCGCTCGCCGCGGGCAAGCACGTGCTCTGCGAGAAGCCGTACACGCGGCGGCCCGCCGAGGTGGACGAGGCTTTCGCTACAGCCGAGTCGGCCGGGCTCGTGCTGATGGAGGCGTTCATGTACCGCCACCATCCGCAGACGCGCGAGATCGAGCGGCTGGTGCGCGAAGGCGCGATCGGCGCGCCGATCGCGGTGCTCGCCACGTTCACGTTCCCGCTCGGCGACCTCACGGACGTCCGTGCCCAGCCACAGCTCGACGGCGGCGCGCTGATGGACGTCGGCTGCTACTGCGTCAGCGGCGCGCGCCTCGTCGCGGGCGAGCCCGTCTCGGTGCTCGCCGAGCAGGTCACCGGCCCCACCGGCATCGACATGGCGCTCTACGGGACGATGCGCTTGGCCGGCGACGTGGTCGCGCAGTTCGAGGCGTCGTTCGTGGCGCCGCGTCGCCAGTACCTCGAGGTGGTCGGCGAGGAGGCGGTGCTGATCGCCCGTGCGCCGTTCCGGGTCGACTGGGGCGGCGCGCTCGAGCTCGTGCGGGGCGGTGAGACGCGGGTGGTCGACGTGCCGGAGGCGAGCTCCTACCGCCTGCAGCTCGAGAACCTCGCCGACGCGGTCGAGGGT
>JAOUEK010000313.1 GCA_029858755.1 Thermoleophilia bacterium | reverse complement strand
CGCCGCGCTCTCCAGCGCCACCGCCGTCGTCGTCGAGACGAGCAAGCCCGTGAACACGGCTGAGCCGCAGATCAGCGGCAGCCCGGTGCAGGGCCAGAAGCTGACGACGAGCAACGGTACGTGGACCGGCAGCCCCACCGACTACGACTACCAGTGGACCCGCTGCGGCACCGACGGCGGCAACGCCGACGCGAGCAACTGCGCGAGCATCAGCGGTGCCAACAGCAACGACTACACGCTCGGCGCCGACGACGTGGGGAAGCGGATGCGGGTCAAGGTGACGGCGCAGAACGCCGCCGGGAACACGACCGTCGCGTCGAACCCCACGGCCATCGTGACGGCCTCGGCCAGCTCCGGGGCCCCGGTGAACAAGACGGAGCCGACGATCGCCGGCACCGCGCAGGTGGGCAGGACGCTCACCGCGACGTCCGGCTCGTGGACCGGCCAGTCGCCGATCACGTACTCCTACCAGTGGGTGCGCTGCCCGACCGACGGCGGCCGGGGCGACGGGAGCAACTGCACCACGATCTCCGGCGCCACCAGGGCGACCTACGTGCTCACGAACTCGGACCTCGACCGACGCATGCGGGTCAAGGTGACGGCCAAGAACTCGAAGGGCCAGAAGACCGCCGCCTCCAACCCGACCGGCCTGGTGCAGTCCTCCGGCCCGTCCGGGGTGATCAACCTGCCGAACGGCGAGCGGTCGATCCCCGTCACGAGCATCCCCGCCGACCAGCGGATGATCGTCGACCGGGTCACCTTCTCGCCGAGCCCGGTGCGCTCGCGGGCGGCCAACATCGTCGTGCGCGTGAAGCTCAAGGACACGCGCGGGTTCGCCGTGCGCGACGCCCGGGTGTTCCTCCGCTCGACCCCGCTCGTGACGCGGACGCTCGGCGGCGACGGCCGCACCGCGACCGACGGCTGGGTCACGTTCACGCTGCAGCCCGAGCGGGACTTCCCGGCGTTGAACCCCGCGTACAACGTGCAGTTCTTCGTCAAGGCGTACCGCGAGGGCGACCCGCCGCTGGCAGGCGTCGCCGGCTACCGGCTCGTCCAGGTCCCACTGGGTCGGCCGTAGGCGACGAGGGCGGATCGACGCTCGACCGGGGGCGGCGCGCAGGCGCCGCCCCCGGCGTCTTCGCGAGCGGTGCGGTGTCGCAGTCGGCCCGCAGACGGCGCTAGACGTACCCGCCGTCGTCGCCGCTCTCGCGGTCGAGCGGGCCGATGCCCGCGACGACGGTCTCCTGCGAGCGCTCGTGGAGCCGCTCGCGGCCGCGACGCACGGCGACCAGGAAGCGATCGAGGTTCGTCTCCAGTGTCGAGAGGATCCCGTCGGCCCAGTCCTCCATCTCGAGCCGCGTCTCCCGCGCCTGGCGACGCGCCTCCTCGACGATGTCCTGCGCCTGCTTCTCGGCGAGCTTGACGATCTCGGTCTGGGACGCCTCCCGCATGGCCTGCTCGCGCGCCTCGCCGATCAGGCGGTCGCACTCGCGCTTGGCCTCCGCGAGCATCTCCTGGCGCTCCTTCACGATCCAGCGCGCCTGCTTGATCTCCTCCGGGATCGTCGCGCGCATCTGATCGAGGATCTCGTAGATCTCCTCGCGATCGATGCGCACCTGGTCGGTGAGCGGCACGGCCTTCGCGTTGTGCACGAGGTCGTCGAGCTTGTCGATGAGAACGAGAACGTCCATGGCGTGGGATGGTACTGGCGGGAGCGGCTGGCGGCCGGGGTAGGCGGCCCTCCGGCAGCCGGAGAGCACCGGGCAGGGCGGCCGCTACTCGTCGGGGTGGACGGGCGCACCCGGGCGCCCGTCGGGGAACAGCTGCTCGAAGCGCCGCGCGACCGGCGGCGGCACGAGCTCGTCGACCTTGCCCCCGAACGACGCGATCTCCTTGACGCCGCTCGAGGAGATGAACGAGTACTGCGGGCTCGACATCACGTACATCGTCTCGATCTCGGGAGCCAGCATCTGGTTGAGCCGGTTCATCTGGAACTCCCACTCGAAGTCGGCGATCACCCGCAGGCCCTTGACCATCGTCTTCGCGCGGTGCCGCCGCGCGAAGTCGACCACGAGCTCGCTGAAGACGTCGACCTCCACGTTCCCGTAGTCGCGGAGCGTCTCCTCGAGGAACGCCACCCGCTCCTCCACCGTGAACAGGGTCTGCTTGTGGTGCGGGTCGCGCACCACGCCGACGACGACGTGATGGAAGATCGCCGCGGCCCGCCGGATCACGTCCACGTGCCCCAGCGTCACGGGGTCGTAGGCCCCGGGGCAGATCGCGGTCAGGCGGTGGTCGGCGTCGTCGCTCATGGGTGGCGAAAGAGGGTGACCCGCGCGGAACCGTACCGCCGGCTGGTCACCAGGGCGAGGGGAAGGCGCGGCTCGGTGCGCGCGTCCGACTCCACGGCGACGACGCCGTCGGGCGCCAGCACCGCGGGAATCGCCTCGGCGAGCGCCGGCTCCTGCACCGCCCAGCTGCCATACGGCGGGTCCGCCAGCACGACGTCGTAGCGCGCGCCCCGCCCCCGCTCCGCACGGAGCACTGCGAGCACGTCGCGGCACTCGACCACGGCACCGGTCAGCTGCAGCTGCTCGAGGTTCTCACGGATCGTGCGACACGCCCCCGGGTCGTCGTCGACGAACCGACACCGGCGAGCGCCGCGGGACAGCGCCTCGATGCCGAGCGCCCCCGAGCCCGCGAAGAGATCGATCACGGAGGCGCCGTCGACCGGCCCGAGCAGGTTGAACAGCGACTCGCGCACCCGGTCCGCCGTCGGCCGAGTGTGCTCACCCTTCGGCGCCCGGAGGCGCCGTCCCCTGCAGCTGCCTGCGATCACGCGCACGCGGAGAGCGTACGCGCAGCACGGGGCCCGACCGGCGGCGTCAGGAGTCGCCGAGGTGCTCGGCCTCGCCGAGCAGCCGCTCCACCGCGTCCGCGAGCAGCTCGTCGCCTTCCACGACCTCGGCGATCGCGCGCGCGCGCTCGAGCAGGTCGCGATCGGCGCGCAACCTGGTGAAGCGCAGGTCGGAGAGCCCCGCCTGCCGCGCCCCCAACAGCTGGCCCTCACCGCGGATCTCCAGATCGCGCTCGGCGAGCTCGAAGCCGTCCGACGTGTCGACGAGGGCCTGCAGGCGCTCCACCGCCGTCTCGGTGAGCTCATCTCTCGCCCGTGACACGAGCAGGCAGTAGGACTGCTCGGCGCCCCGCCCCACGCGACCACGGAGCTGGTGCAGCTGCGCGAGCCCGAAGCGGTCGGCCTCCTGCACGATCATGATCGTCGCGTTGGGCACGTCGACCCCGACCTCGATCACCGTCGTCGCGACCAGCACGTCGACGTCCCCGGCTTTGAACCGCGCCATGATCTCCCGCCGCTCGGCCGGCTTGAGGCGGCCGTGCAGGCACCCGAGTCGGTACCCGGCGAGCTCGGCGTGCTGCAGGCGCTCGGCCTCGGCCTCCGCGGCACGGGCGACGGAGGTCTCCGACTCCTCGATCAGCGGGCA
>JAOUEK010000312.1 GCA_029858755.1 Thermoleophilia bacterium | reverse complement strand
GGCAGCGAGGCAGGCCCGGCGAGCTCGTCCTCCAGTCGCGCGAGCGCGAGACCGATCGTGTTGACTCCGGCTGTCGACGCGCCGAACAGCGGCCGGAGGGCCCTGCGGAGCCTTCCGGGTGGCACGCGCTGCTCGAGGCCGTGCACGAGCGAGTTCGTGAGCACCGCCCAGGACACCGTTCGCCCTCCGTTCTCTCGAACGTCCACGTCGTCCCACCCACTGAACAGGGCGCGAAGCTGGTGTTCCGTGTAGCGGGCCTCGAAAGGGAGACGCCGGTCGTACTCGAAGCAGAAGACGACGCTCACAAGGGCAGATCCGCCCGGCCGCAGCACGCGCGCGAGCTCCGAGACGAGTCGAGTCGGGTCCTGCATGTACTGGAGCGACTCGATGCACGTGACGAGGTCGAAGGAGCCGTCGTCGAACGGGAGCAACTCGTTCGAGACGACGTCCGCGACACCGTACGGGTTCCCCTCGACGTCCAGGCCGACGCACCGCGCTCCCGCCGGGAGCAAGTCCTCGTAAGGTCGCGACCCGCACCAGATGTCCAGCACGTCCTCGATCGGCCCCGGAACTGACGCTACGGCCACCCGCAGCCCTTCGACCAGCGCGCGGAGGTGTAGGTAGTCGACCTGGGTGATCGAGGGATGTCGCCGCGAGAGGCGGATCGCTGCGAGCGCCTCGGGGGAGGAGATGATCGGGCCGCCGGCCAAGCTGTCTACATTGTCTCCTTGGCCCCAGCCGACGCAAGCACGAAGCCGTCCGAGCGTGACCGTGCGGGCATTGGAGCCGCGACCGTCGCGCTCCTCCCCTGGGGTGACGTCTTCCACGACTTCCTCGATCGGCTCGGAGTCTCGCTCGACGCGTTCTGCAGCGAGTTCACCGGTAGCTGGATGTTCGGCTATGCCGCAGCGCTCCGACAGGTCGGCGTGCGGACACTCGTCATCGTTCCGACGACCAGCGTCGACGAGCCGCGCCGCGCCGTCCATCGGCCGACAGGTGCTGCTCTGCTGTTCCTACCGACCCCAGGCATGTTCCCCTGGCTGCGGGCTCGTTCCCTCGGCGCTCGGCTCGACGGCCGACGCGACATCGGGTCGCTCGCGCGGGCGGCTGCGACGCACGTCGCCCCCTATGTCGGCACGCCACCGATCGGTCTGGCGCGCGCGCTCCGCCGCGAGCGGTGCGTTGCGCTGCTCTGCCAGGAGTACGAGAGCCCTCGCTTCGACGTCTGCGTAGCGCTCGGCCGTGCCCTTCGGATCCCTGTCTACGCGACCTTTCAGGGAGGCGACTACCAGATGAGCCGGCTCGAGCGGCCTCTCCGCCCGCTGGCGCTCCGCGGCTGCAACGGCATCGTCGTCGGCGCGCGCTCCGAGATCGAGCGCGTCGGCCGGCGCTACCGTCTGCCGGACGGGAAGATCGCGCGGATCGCGAACCCCGTCGACCTCAGCGTGTGGGCTCCCGGCGACAGGCTCTCGTCGCGGCATGATCTCGGCCTCTCGGCCGACGCGTCGGTCGTTGCCTGGCACGGGCAGGTACAAGTGTGGCGCAAGGGCCTCGACGTCCTGCTCGAGGCGTTCCGCCGTGTCGAGGCAACGCGGCCCGGGCGAGAGCTTCGTCTCCTGCTCGTCGGGTCGGGCGAGGACGCACCGGAGTTGCGACGGCGAATCGGCAAGGCGGGGCCGCCGTCGGTGCTGTTCGTCGACGAGTGGGTGCAGGATCGGGCGCGGCTGGCCAGGATGCTCGGAGCAGCCGATGTCTATGCGTTCCCGTCGCGGCACGAGGGGCTCCCGGTAGCCCCGGTCGAGGCCATGGCGTGTGGGCTGCCCGTCGTCGGCGCCGACGCCTCCGGTGTCGCGGACGCCGTGGGGGAGACCGGGATCGTCGTGCCCCGCAACGACGCGCCGGCGCTCGCCGCCGCGCTCGGCGGGCTCCTCGACGACGCCGAGCGCCGCCGGGAGCTCGGGAACGCAACGCGGCGACGTGTCGAGGAGCGCTTCGGGCTCGACGCCGTCGGCGCGCAGCTTCGCGACCTCCTGATCCCCGCGTCGCGCCGATGACCCGGATCGCGTACATCGTCTCGGCGTACAAGCTGCCGGCGCAGCTCGAGCGGCTGCTGCGACGCCTCGACGGCCCGGGAGTCTCGCTCGCGGTGCACGTCGACCGCAAAGCGGCACGTGCGGTCTACGACGAGATGGTGGCGCGAACCCGTGACCTCGACGTCCACTTCCTCCCGCGCCACGTCTCGCACTGGGGCGGGTTCGGGCACGTACAGGCGACGCTCAAGGGGATCGACCACGTCGTGAGCGAGCAGATCCCGTTCGACTACGTCGTGCTCCTCACGGGCCAGGACTATCCGCTCCGGCCCGCCACGACGATTGCCGACGAGCTCGGTGCATCCGGGGGCCGCTCGTTCATGAGCCACTGGCGTCTGCCGTACCCGCCGTGGGGCCCGCGAGGCGGGCACGACCGCCACGAGGACTGGCACCTGATCACGTACCGGCGCCTCCACGTCGCCGTGCCGCTGCGGCGGCGTCTGCCGCTCGGCCTCGAGCCTTTCGGCGGTGGTGCCTACTGGTGCCTGTCCCGCACAGCCGTAGACTTCGTGCATCGGTTCGTCCACGCGAACCCCGAGGTGGTGCGCTTCTTCCGGCACGTCTTCGTTCCCGACGAGCTCTTCTTCCAGACGATCCTCATGAACTCGCCGCTCCGTGCCGAGATCGAGAACGACAACCTGCGCTTCATCGACTGGTCGCGAGAGCCGGCGCCTGCCGTGCTCCGGGCCGACGACGTCGAGGCGATGCTCGGCTCCGGGAAGCTCTTCGCCCGGAAGTTCGACGTCACCGTCGACGAGCACGTGCTCGACGAGCTCGACCGGCGTGGCAACCGATGAAGCTCGCCTATGTCGTTGTCGTCCACACCGGCGCGCCTCAGGTCGTGCGCCTCGTGCGCAGGCTCGCGAGCCCGCAGTCGGCCTTCGTCGTGCACGTCGACCGGCGCTCGAACGGGTCGCTACGGAGCGAGATCGAGAGCGGCACACGTGGCGTGGCACCGGTCGAGTTCGTCGACGCCCACCGCTGCTACTGGGGCGGGTTCGGAATGGTGCGGGCGGCTCTCAAGGGCCTCGATGCTCTCGTCGAGGGCGGCGAGCCCTTCGACTACGCCGTGCTGCTCAGCGGTCAGGACTACCCCCTGCGCCACTCGCAGGGGATCGAGCGTTTCCTCGCGGAGGCGGGGGGGCGGTCGTTCCTCAACGCGTTTCCCCTGCCCCGCGCCACCGGCTGGGGTGCTCGGGGAGGGCTCGACCGCATCGAGGACTGGCACCTCGTCCGTCGCCGTGCGCTCCACCTGCGCCTGCCACGGCCGCGACGGCTCCCTTTCGGCCTCGCGCCGTTCGGTGGCAGCGCGTGGTGGTGCCTCTCGCACGAGGTCGCCGCGTACGTGCAGGGGTTCGCGCGCGACAACCCCGCTGTCGTCTCGTTCTTCGAGCACACGTTGCATCCCAGCGAG
>JAOUEK010000311.1 GCA_029858755.1 Thermoleophilia bacterium | reverse complement strand
GCATTGTGTCTCGTCCTTCCCATCGCCGTCGCTGGTCTCGTTTCAGAGGTGCTCCGAACCTTGGGCGGGTGGAGCCCAGCGCTCAGCGTCGTCGCGCCGGGTCACAACTCCGGGGGATGCCGTAGTCGCGTTTGCACCGAAGAGCACGCAGTCGATGCTAGGAGGTGATCGCGGCGAGGAGTACCCGACAAACGGACGGGATCTGCCGGCCAGGCCCACCTATCCGTTCGGGGGAAGCGCCGGTCGTGGAGCCACTGGTCGCGCCGACCCCCCGCGACGCATATCCTCGGCGAGCGCACTGGCAACGTCGCGGCTTGAGTCGACGTGAAGCCGACCCGTGGGTCGGCTTCGTCGCTCGCGTTCGCGGTCGCCAGGGGGGGCCACGCTGTCCGTTCTCCCCCGTTTGTCCAGTAGTCGCATCGGCGAGGCGCTTATAAGCTCGTCCGCGTGACTCGGGCCATGTGGTCGATCAGGAGCTCGGCGGCTCTCTAGTCGGAGCTGGCCTCTTTCAGTGCGCGCAACATAATGAGAACGCCCGTCTCGGTTGCCGTCGTGGGCGCAGGCTCGTGGGGAATCCACGTCGCACGCATCATCGACTCCCTCCCGCAAGCCGAGCTTCGATACCTTCACGATCGCAGCCAGAGAGCCGAGTTCCGTCTCCGTTCGATGTTTCGTGGCGTTCGTATCGTCTCGAGCATGGACGACCTCTTGGCCGACGAGGGGCTTGATGCAGTCGTCCTCGCCACGCCTCCCTCGGCCCACTACGAGGGCGCGCGCACCGTGCTGCAGGCCGACAAGCACCTTCTCGTACGGCCCCCGCTCGCGCTGGGACACGCCGAGGCCGTCGAGCTTGCCCGTGACGCTGAGTCGCGCCGTCGCCGGATGACCGTCGCCTACCGACTGCCGTTCTCCCCCGCCGTGCGCAAGCTCCGAGAGCTGCTCGACAGGGGCGCTCTCGGGGAGCTGTACTACATCGACCTCACCCAGCACGATCCAGGAGCTCGGCGACGCGCCCGGAACGTGCTCTGGTGCCTCGGAACCGAGCAGGTCGCGTTGATCGCGCAGTTGCTGGTCGACGAACCGGTGGAGCTGACCGCTCGCGGCGAGTCGTACACCGAGCCGGGAATCGTCGAGGTCGCGCATTGCGAGCTGCGGTTCGCCACCGGTGTCTGGGCCCGCATGCACCTTTCGTGGCTCGGGCCCGAGCAGACCTATCGCCTGACCGTGATCGGCGCCGAACGGACAGCCGTGATCGACAGAAACCGGCACGGGTTCGAGCTCAGGATCCACCAAGGCGAGGGTGACGTGGTCTTGCCCAGGCTCTCTCGCGACGAGCCACTCCGCCTCGCCTGCGAGCACTTCCTCAGAAGCCTGTCCTCCCGCAGCTACAGCTTCGCGGCGACCCGCGAGGGGGCGCGGGTGGTCGGCGTGCTCGAGACGCTCCAGGTCTCGATGGATCATGCCGGCGCCGCGGAGACGCTCGGGGCGAGAGAGGACGCGACGATCGTCCCAATCCGGGGCTCGGTGGCGTGACCTCGGCCGACTGTGGTGTGGGGGATTCAGGCGACGAGCTGAACGAGCCCGTGTTTCTGGGCCCAGCGACTCGCCTCCGTCCTGTTTGAGACGTCCAGCTTCTTGTAGACGTTGGACAGGTGAAACCTCACGGTCTTCTCGCTGACGAGAAGCCGCTGGGCGAGCTGGGCGTTCGAAACTCCCTCGGCGACCAAACCCAGAATCTCGCGCTCCCGTTGCGTCAATGCGGCAGGTGGACGCCCAGCCGGGACAGCATCGGCCGAGGCGGCAAGAGCGTTCTCTTGGGATCCTGGGAAGTGCATGGTGTACTCGAACGCCTGACGTATCGCGGCGGCGAGGTCGTCCGCCTCGGCGGTCTTGAAGACGTACGCGAATGCCCCGGCCTCGAGGGCCGCGTCGATACTTGCAGGATCCGTGTCGGGCGACAGCACGACGATGTTCGCCTGCGGCGCGAGACCACTCACCTTGGAAAGATAGGCGAGTCCCTCGTCCCTGACTCCGAACGTGTCCAGACCGACGACATGAAGCTCGGGCCTCAGCGCATGCAGCAGCCCGAGTGCCTCGTCGGGGCCCCTCGTCGACTCGACGGCGTGGAAACCACAGGCCGCCACCACGGCCTCGACTGCCTCCAGCCAAAGCGGGAAACGATCGAGCACGACTGCGCTCTGTTCCGCCACCCCGTAAACCCTCCCCCCAAGGAGTCCAGAAAACGCCACAGGCCTGAACTCGTGCGTGCAGTCTACGAGAACCCGTAGGCCATGCCAAGGGGCGTCCGCCGCCCGAGATCGCGAGCGGTGGCTCGTGCCGATCGCGGATACCCCTCGAACGAGGGATTGCGTCACCCAGAAGGGTGATCGAACGTGCGAGTGCGGGCCCGAGAGCAGCCCGAATCCCATGTTCGAGCGAGGGAGCCACGGGTAATGAGCGCCGAGAAGGGCGTGACGATCGCCATCGTCGACGAGCAGCCAATCGTGCTGCGAGCGCTGGAGTCGCGGCTGCGCGCCGGCGGCTTCGTGGTGGAGGCGACGGCGCGAACGGCGCCGGACCTGCTCGAGTTCCTGAGGGATCACGCGGTCGGCGTCGTCGTGATGGGGCTTCCGCTACGAGAGGACGGGGTCTCCCTCATCAGAGCGATTCAGGCAGCCGCCCCAGCCGTCCAGGTCGTCGTGTGCAACGCCGCCGACGAGGGCGAGCCAGCCATCGCCTTCGGCGCGGGCGCGTCGGCCTTCGTGGAGAAGTCCGGGCATCCGGACGACATCGTCACGGCGGTCCGTCAGACGGTATCACGCTCGATCTTCTTGACGCCGGCCGCGAGACGGCGCGCGGCGCAGGCGAAGGGGACACCGAGCCTGACACCCCGTGAGCGCGAGGTGGTCTCGGCGGCAGCGGACGGCGGGACGAACGTCGAGATCGCAAGTCAGCTCTGGATCACCGAGCAGACCGTCAAGTACCACCTCTCCAACATCTACCGCAAGCTTGGCGTCGCCAACCGGACGGAAATGGCCCGGTACGCACAGCGCCACGGCCTCCTCGCCGGCGAGCCTCGCGCCGTGGCCCGGAACGCCGGTCGCCAGCCTCGTAGCTGAGCGCTGTACGGTCTCACTGCCCGCCGTCGTGCAGAGGCGATCGAGCGCTACGAGTGCCGCGTGGACACAGGTCTTGCGCGGAAGCGGTGCCCGCCGCGCCTTCGCGTAGAGACGCCTTCGCGCTCGGCTCACCGATTCCGGCTCGCGTGGCAGTGCCGAGATCACGGCCGTCCGGCCGGGCGATCCCGTCACAGCGGTGGGACTCGCGACGACGTCGGTCGCGGCGTCGCCACGCGGCCGCGAGTCGCCGTTCTCCATACCGCGTCGACATCGCGGTGGTCCCGGGCGACGAGCGCGGCGTTCTCGCCGAGCCGGCGACCGGCCCACCCGGCGATCTCGCCAGAGCGCCGGCAGGACTGCGGCCTGAATCGCGGGGGGCGGTACTC
>JAOUEK010000310.1 GCA_029858755.1 Thermoleophilia bacterium | reverse complement strand
GCGGCGGCGCTCGTCGGCGCCGTGCCGGCGGTGGTGATCGGTGGCGTGGCCACGATCGGCGTCGTCATGCTCTGGAGCCGGCTGTTCCCTGCGCTGTCGCGGGTCGACCGCCTCGACGAGCTCCGGCCCGCCGAGGTAGCCAGCTGACGTCCTCCCTCAGGCCGACAGGGGCAGCGAGCCCCAGACGTCTCGCACGTCGTCGAGCGCCTCCTGGTGGACGGCGATCCTGGAGGCGGCGAGGGGGAGGACGCCGATGCGCTCGAGCGCAGGGTGGAGCATGTCGTCGTGGAAGCGCCGCCACGCATCCTCGCTCTCCCAGAGGTCGAGGTAGCGGTAGCCGCCCTCGACCGGGCCTGCCACGTGCAGCAGGAGCCCGCTCGGCGGCGTGTCGTCGCACGCCTCCCTGACGGCGATGGCGATCCGGTCGTAGTCGCCGTCCTCCATCCCGGTCAGTGTCCGGACGAATGCATAGCCTCCAACGTCGCGGGTGGCTCCGGGAGGGGCTCGACCTCGAGTCGGCCGCCGCCGCGCTGTGGGCGCTGTCCCATGTCGGCACCCAGAGGCTCCTGGTCGAGGGCGAAGGATGGGCTGAGGAGCGCTACGCGTCCTGGCTCGAGGACGTGCTCTGCGCAACTCTGCTTCGCGATCCCACGTGAAGCGACGCGTCAGGCGACGCAGGCCGCCGGCAGCTCGAACCAGCGGAGATCCTCGAAGTCGTCGGAGACGGGCGGCGGCGTGCCCTCGCCGTCCCACGCCGACGCGTCGGCGAGCACTCGCCGGGCCTCGTCCAGGTAGCCGGCGAGGGCCGACTCCGGGGCGCGGTCGTGCGGCAGGTCGGGGACGAGCAAGGCCCCGGTGGACGGCTCGTAGGCGAGGTCGGTGAGGCGGAGCGGCGGCTCGACGGGGCCATCGCGGTGCCGCCACAACCCGGTGAGGGGGTCGAAGCGGTAGGCGGGCAGCAGGCGCCAACCGTCCGTGGCGATGAGGTCGACGGCGTCGACGAGATACCGGAAGACGGCCTCCGAGACGAAGTAGTTGAAGGAGACTCGGGTCCAGCCGGGCTTGATCCCCTCGCAGCCGCGCGCGATCTCGCGCTCGAATGCGTGCGACCGCTCGAGGTCGATCCCGAGCAGGCGGTGGCCGTAGGGGCCGGCGCAGGAGCAGCCGCCGCGCGCCTGGATCCCGAAGAGGTCGTTGAGCAGCGCGACCACGAAGTTGTGGTGCAGGTAGCGCCTACCGGGCCCGCGCACCACGAAGGAGACGATGGAGAGCCGCTCCGCGTCGAGGTTGCCGAGGAGCTCCAGGCTCGGGTTCTCGCGCCAGCGGGTGACGGCGCGCCGCCAGAAGTCCTCCTCGTGCGCGCGGATCACATCGACCCCCACGGCCTGCTTCAGCTGGAAGACGAGCCCGGCGCGGATCGACTCGACGATCGCGGGCGTGCCGGCCTCCTCGCGGTGCTCGGGGTCGTCGAGGTAGCGGTGCTCGGAGGGGTTGACGTACGCCACCGTGCCTCCGCCGACGACGTCGGGGACGCGGTTCGCCAGCAGCTCGCGTCGGACGGCGAGCACTCCGGGCGTGCCCGGGCCGCCGACGAGCTTGTGCGGGCTGAGGAAGATTGCGTCCTTGTACGCCAGCGCGTGATGTCGGCAGCTCGGGCACATCTCGATCTCCACGTACGGGGCCGCAGCAGCGAAGTCCCAGAAGGACAGCGCGTCGTGCCGGTGCAGCAGGTCGGCGATCGCGCACGTGTTGGAGAGGATCCCGGTGACGTTGGAGGCGGCGGAGAAGGAGCCGATGCGCAGCGGGCGGTCGGCGTGCCGTAGCAGCTCGGCCTCGAGCGCCGCGAGGTCGACATGCCCGTCGGCGTCCTCGGGGATCTCGACCACGTCTGCGACCGACTCGCGCCAAGGCAGCTCGTTCGAGTGGTGCTCGAACGGCCCGACGAAGACGACCGGGCGCCGGTCGGGCGGGATCCGCGACGAGAGCCGGTAGCGGTCGTCGAGGCTCGAGGGCAGTCGCAGCCCGAGGATCCCGATCAGCTTGTCGACGGCGCCCGTCGCGCCGGAGCCGCAGAAGATCACGCACGTGTCGTCGTCTCCGCCGACCGCGTCGCGGATGATCCGGCGTGCGTCCTCGCGCAGGCGCGTCGTCTGCAGCCCTGTGCCGGACGACTCCGTGTGCGTGTTCGCATAGCGGGGCAGCACCTCGTCGCGGATCAGGTCCTCGATGAACTCGAGGGCGCGGCCGCTCGCCGTGTAGTCCGCGTACGTGACGCGTCGCGGCCCGAAGGGCCCGACCATCACCTGGTCGTCGCCGATCACCGACTCGCGGATGCGGCGCAGGAGCGGGGTCTCGACGGGTCGCGCCACCGCCCGGAGCGTAGCGCCCTCACCACTCGGGCGGTCGTGCGGGCTCGAGCCGTCAGCGGCGGGCGGACGCGAGCAGCGCCGCGGCCGGGACGCCGCGCAGCGACGCGTCGAGCAGCTCCACGGGATGCACCGCCGGGAGGCGCCGCCCCGCCCGCCCGAGTGCCTGGGCGACCTGTACGAGGCAGCCGGGGTTGGCGCTCGCGAGGACGTCGGCGCCGGTGGCCAGCACGTGCCGGGCCTTCCGGTCGCCGAGCTCGCGGGCCGCCCGCGCCTGGACGACGTTGTAGATGCCGGCCGAGCCGCAGCAGAGCTCCTGCTCGGCGGGCTCGACGACCCGCAGGCCGGGGATCCGCTCCAGCACGGGCCGCCAGGCCGCCGGGAGGCGCTGCGCGTGCCGTAGGTGGCACGAGTCCTGGTAGGCGACCGCGACGTCGAGGGGGTGGAGGGTCGGCAGCTCGGCAGTGGCGAGCGCCTCCGTGACATCGAGCGCCGGGAGCCCACGCTCCTTCAGGTGAGATCCACAGCCCGAGGAGTTGACCACGATCGTCTCCACGTCGGCGAAGGCGTGGCGCAGCTTCTCGGTGAAGCGCTCGGCCTCCTTTGCTCTCCCGGCGTGGGCGGAGAGCGCGCCGCAGCACCCTTGCCGGGGAGCGACGACCTCGTACCCCGCGGCTGCCAGCACCCGCGCCGTGGCCGCGTTCACCTCGCCGAACAGCGCCCGCTGTACGCACCCGGTGAGCATCGCAACACGTCCGCGACCGGCAATCCCTTGTAACTGATCGTTACTAGGAGGTGTGGATCGTGGTGCCTGCTCGCGCGAGCGCCACCGCGGCGCGACGTCGAGGAGCGGCCGGGCCCATCCGGGCGACGGCAGCGTGCGTGCGAGGGGCGCCAGCCGCAGCGCGAGTCGCATGCGGCGGTGATACGGGAGCGTGGCGAAGAGCACCCGTCGCTGCAGCCGCTCGGCCCGCGGCCGACGGAACTCGTCCTCGACCTCGTACCTGGTCGTCTCGATCAGCTGGTCGTAATGCACGCCGGAGGGGCACGACGACAGGCACGCCATGCAGCCGAGGCAGCGGTCGAAATGCGCGACCACGGTCTCGTTGAGAGCCACGGTGCCGTCGAGCCGCGCCTCAATCAGC
>JAOUEK010000309.1 GCA_029858755.1 Thermoleophilia bacterium | reverse complement strand
CATCCTCGACTACCACATCCTCGGCACGACCTACGACGAGCCCTTGCTGCGCGAGATCCGAAACGGGATGCACGCCGCGGGGATCAGAGTCGAGACGTCCAAGGGTGAGGCGTGGCCCGGGCAGCAGGAGATCAACTTCCGCTTCGCCGACGCACTGACGATGGCCGACAACCACGTCGTCTACAAGAACGGGGCGAAGGAGATCGCGTTCCAGCACGGCTGCTCGATCTCGTTCATGGCGAAGCCGTTCCAGGACTGGATCGGCAACTCGTGCCACATCCACTCCTCGCTCTTCCGCGACGGCGCGGCGGCGTTCGCCGACGACGACCGCCTGTTCGACCGCTGGCTGGCGGGGCAGATCGCGTGCGCCGAGGAGCTGGCGCTCTTCTTCGCTCCCACGGTCAACTCGTACAAGCGCTACGCGGCGGGGAGCTGGGCGCCGACGACGCTGGCGTGGGGGCACGACAACCGGACGTGCGGGTTCCGGGTGGTCGGCCACGGAAAGGCGCGGCGGGTCGAGACGCGGATCCCGGGCGGCGACGTCAACCCGTACCTCGCGTTCGCAGCGATGATCGCAGCGGGGCTCCACGGCATCGAGCAGGAGCTCGAGGCACCGCCGGCGCTCGTGGGCAACGCCTACGAGTCGGACACCGAGCGGTTCCCCTCGACCCTGCGCGAGGCGATCGCTGCCCTCGAGCAGGGCACAATGGCGAGGGCCGCGTTCGGCGACCAGGTCGTCGACCACTACCTCAACTACGGACGCACCGAGCAGCGGCTCTTCGACGCGTTCGTCACCGACTGGGAGCGCGCGCGCTATTACGAACGCGGGTGACGCGTACAACGGCCCGCGTCCTCGCCCTCACCGGGGTCAGGCTTCAAGCCTGACCCCGCTGTTCCCGTCGCTCCTCCCAGGGCTCAGTGGACGATCAGCACGTCCGTGTTCGCCTTGTGCGCGACCTCGTCGCTCACGCTGCCGCCGAGGATGCGGGAGAGCAGGCCGCCGTCGTGAGCCCCGAGCACGATGAGGTCGACATCGCGCTCGTCCGCAAGATCGAGGATCGTCCGTGCCGGCTCGCCAAGGCCGGTGACGGTCTCGACGTCCGCGAGGCCAAGCTCCCTCAGCCGGGCTGCCGCGTCCTCGAGCTCCTGATCGTGGCGGGCGGGCGGATCCGTGGGGTCGTACGGCCCGACGCCGCGGGCGGCGAAGCCCAGCACCGGCGCCACGCTCGTCACGACGACGCGGGCGCCGAGAGCCTTCGCCAGCTCGGCCGACCGCGCCACGACTCGCTGGGTCATGGGGCGCTCTTCGTAACAGACGAGAATGGTCTTCATCGCACGCCTCCTTTCTCCCCGACGATCGCTCGCGCGGCCCGCCGGGGCATCGGGGGAAACGCGGCAGACCCGTGCGGATCGTTACGGACCTGCCTCGGGGAGTGGCTCGGACCCGGTCGGGGTCGCGTAGATTTCCGCCGTGCGCGAGACGCCCCTCATCGGCATCACCGCCTATGCGCAGCCCGCTCGCTGGGGTGCCTGGGATCTCCCGGCCGCACTCGTGCCCCTCCACTACGTCGAGTCGGTGGAGCGTGCGGGAGGCCGTGCGCTCGTCGTGCCCCCGTCGGTCGGTGCCGTCGACGAGACCCTCGACGTCCTCGACGGCATCGTGTTCTCGGGCGGCATCGACGTCGACCCCGCGGTCTACGGCGCCGAGCGCCACCCGGCGACAGACCCCGCCCAGGCCCACCGCGACACCGCGGAGCTGGCGCTGCTCGAGCGGGCGCTCGAGCGGGACGTGCCGACGCTCGCCGTCTGCCGGGGCTTCCAGCTGCTCAACATCCTGCGTGGCGGCGATCTGATCCAGCACCTTCCCGAGCACCTCGGCCACGAAGGGCACCGCGAGACCCCCGGCGTGTTCAGCGAGCATCCGGTCGAGGTGAAGGGCGGCACGCGCCTGGCGGGGATCATCGGTGAGCGCCACGACGGTGTGAAGTCGAGCCACCACCAGGGAGTCGGGCGCGTGGGGGAGGGGCTCGTCGAGACGGCATGGGCGGAGGACGGCTCGCTCGAGGCGCTCGAGGATCCCTCGCGCCGCTTCGCCGTCGGGGTCCTCTGGCACCCCGAGATGGAGGAAGACAAGCGCCTGTTCGCGGCGCTCGTGGGCGAGGCGCGCCGCTACCGCGCCGAGCGGCGATCGTCGCCGTCGACCTCGTCGACCTTCGCCGACCTAGGCGACCTCGGGCTGCGGGCACCGCCCTGATCGGCGACAATGGGAAGGACCTGGCATGAGGATGACGACACCACTGCTCGTGCTCGCCGTGGCCGTCGCCGCCGCGGCCGCCTGGCTCGCACAGCCGGGTGGAGCCTCCTCCGCCGTGATCACGTGCGGCACTACGAGGGCGGGGTACCTCGTGTACGCGAACGGCGTCACGTGCCCCACGGCGAAGAAGCTCGTGACGAAGATCGGCACGCTCCGCTACCGCAAGCCGAAGGTCACGATCACGGGCGTCCCCGGCTATCTGTGCGTGGCCACGTACAACAAGCGCACGAAGAAGATGAAGGCCGGCTCGTGCCTGAGGAGGAAGACGGTGGCGACCGGCTTCGGCTGGACGAAGGGCGGGGCCCAGGTGCCTCTCCCACCCGGCGTCCAGCCCCCGGCCGGGACGACTCCCTGACCAAGACCGCGCGGCGGCCGCATTGACTGCGACGAAGGAGTGACCGTGGGAGGACGGCTGGAGGGCAAGGTGTGCGTGATCACCGGTGCCGGTGGCGGCATGGGCCGCGAGGCCGCGGTGGTGTTCACGGAGGAAGGCGCGAGCGTCTGTGTCGCGGACGTGGCGCTCGAGGCGGCGGAGCAGACGGTGGCGCTGTGCCGGGAGGGCGCGGCGTTCGCGTTCCAGGTCGACGTGTCCGACGAGAACGCGGTGCGCGCGATGATGGCGGCGACGGCCGAGCGCTTCGCAGGGATCGACGTCCTCTACAACAACGCGGGGATCTCCCCCGACGACGACGCATCGGTGCTCGACACGTCGGTCGAGGCGTGGCAGCGCGTGCAGGACGTGAACGCGAAGGGCGTCTTCCTCTGCTGCAAGCACGGGATCCCGTACCTGCTGGAGCGCGGAGGCGGCTCCGTGATCAACGTCGCGTCGTTCGTCGCCCTGCTCGGCGCGGCGACCTCACAGATCTCCTACACGGCCTCGAAGGGTGCCGTGCTCGCGATGAGCCGCGAGCTCGGGGTCCAGTTCGCCCGCGAGGGCGTCCGTGTCAATGCGCTGTGCCCGGGCCCGGTGGAGACGCCGCTCCTGCTCAACATCTACGGCTCCGACCCGGACGCGTACGAACGGCGCCGCGCCCACTGGCCGACCGGGCGGCTCGGCAAGCCCCGCGAGCTCGTCGACGCCGCCCTGTTCCTCGCCAGCGACGAGTCGTCGTTCGTGAACGCCGCGACGTTCGTCGTCGACGGCGGGATCACAGCGGCCTACGTGACACCGGCGTAGGACGGCTCCGCCGCCCCTTACGCTTCGG
>JAOUEK010000308.1 GCA_029858755.1 Thermoleophilia bacterium | reverse complement strand
GTCCAAGGCCGACTTCGGTGCGCGCGGCGTGACGTTGTCGTCGACCGGGGTGCTCGGACGCCGCTGACGTAACGTCCGGCCTGAATCGGGGACCGACCTGCGCGTCCCCGAATCTCGGTGGTGAGCATGGGCGAGCGCGAGCCCGACGTCGTCGTGATCGGAGCCGGGTCGGCGGGTGAGGTGTGCGCCGGTCGCCTCGGCGAGGCAGGCCTGGAGGTGGCGAGTGTCGCGTGTCGGACTGAAGTCCGACACGCGCCGTCCGCGCTCTCAGCGCCGGGTGAAGACCCAGTCGTTGGCCTTCGCCTGCACGTGGCAGCTGACACAGACCTGGCCCTTGGCGAGCACGCCGTAGCGGGCGCCGGAGCGCTCGTACTCAACCCATCGCCAGACGCCCCTGACCTTGCGCATCACCGCTACCTGGAATGGCAAGCCCTTCTGGCCGGGCTGGGCGATCGTCTTCACGATCACCGTCCCGTTGGGGAACTTCTTCCTCTTGCGCGGCTTGCTGGCGTAGACGTTCTTGATCCCGGTGTGCGCGCCCGGCGTCGTGATCGGTTTGCGGTTCAGCTTCTTCCACTTCGCGTACCCGTTCGTGTACTTCGGGAGGCCGTTGGCCGCCGGCTGTGCGGCTGCCAGCACGGCGACAGCACCGGCGAGGCCGAGCACCACGACGAGGACGGCGACGCGGGAGCGCATGTTCCCCATGATCGCGGCTCTGCCCGGCGCGGGGAAGAGCCGTTTCCTTAAATCCCGATGACGTTCTCGCTTGCCGCGCCGCCGTCGGCGCGCTAAGACTGACATCGGGAAATCGCACAACCGCCCTTGGGGGGTGAGTCGTGAGCTCGGAAATCGTCCGCCCGATCACGCGATCGCGGGGCCGCCGGCGCCCGGCGCCGACGCCGCGCGTGCTCGCGATCGAGGCGCTCGCGCCGCTGACGATCGTGGGCGGGGTGGTGTGGGCGATCGCGCAGCCCTACCGGGTGGCGTTCATCCACCGGGACGGGAAAGGCGTCTACGACTACCTGTTCCAGCCGCCGCTGCTCGTCGTCCTCGTCGGCGTGGTGTTCGGGCTGCTGATCGCGCCCTCCCTGGTGCGCGACCTGCTGGAGGCCGATGAGCGCGCCGAGGGCTGAGATCGCGCACTGGATCACGGCGGCTGCGATCCTCTTCGTCGGGCTGCTGCTGCTGGCGGAGGCGATCGTCGGCCCCGAGGTCTTCCGGCGTCGCGCGTGGCGCGCCTACGCGTGGCCGGTCGCCGCCGTCGTGGGCGGCGTCTTCCTGTGGCTGATCGCAGCGCTCTCCACGTTCTCGACGCTGCACCTGATCGCGCACTCGCTGTGGGCGCAGGCGGCGATGATCGCGGGGGGTGTGCAGATCGCCGTCATTCGCGGCTCGCTGACGAGCCCGCGCTGGTCGCTCGTCACGGCGGCGGCGCTCTTCCTCACGGGCGCCTCGTTCCTGATCCACGAGCAGAACGGGTGGCTCTTCTCGCGCTCCGCGTTCCTGCACCACCTGATCGGCTGGGTGCTCGTGGCCTCGGCGGTGTTTCCCGTGGGCCAGGCCCTGCGACCGCGTCGCCTGGTCTGGAGCACCGGCTTCGCCCTCACCTTCGTCGTCGTCGCCATCCTGCTCTTCGCCGACCGGGACGTGGCCCCGATCTTCGGGCACCTCTCGGAGTTCGCGGGGGGCGACACGCCGTGAGGCCGTGGCTCGCCGCGCTCGTCGCGGCGGCAGCGGCTGCGCTCGCCCTACCGGCGGTGGCAGCCGCGCACGCCACGGTGTCCGGAGTCACGCCTGAGGCGCAGTCGTCGGTCGACGCACCGCCTGGACAGATCGTGTTGCGGTTCGACCAGTCCGTGACCGCGGTCGGCGACGCGATCAGGGTGCTCGCCGCCGACGGCTCGATCGTCTCCGCGCCCGCGGTGTCGGCCGACGGTGGCCGCGAGATCCGGGCTGCGCTCACCGGCGAGCTTCCCCGCGGCCCGTACACCGTCCGCTGGCGCGCCCTCTCGGCGGACGGGCACGTGGTCTCGGGGGTGTTCACCTTCGGCGTCGGGGTGCCGGCGCCGTCGCCGACCGAGGCCGTGGGCGCGAGCGGGCTCACCGTGTGGGACGACGTGGCCCGCTGGGCCCAGTTCGCCGCGCTGTCGCTGCTGCTCGGGCCGCTGGTCGTGCTCCTCGTCGTCCTGCGTGGTCACGAGCCCGGGCCGCGTGCGCAGCGCGCCTTCTACCTGACGGCGGCGGTGGGTGCGTTCGCAGCGCTCGACGTCGGCATCCTCGCCTTCGTGCTCCGCTCCGAGAACGCGCTGCAGTCGTCGCTCGCCGACCTGCTCTTCGCCGACCTCACGCCGTTCTCGGAGAAGACCCGCTTCGGCGTCGCGTTCCTCGTCTCGCTGGTCGGGTTCGGTGCCGTGGCGTCGCTCGTGATCCTCGCGTGGACGTTCGGTCGGCGTGCGCTGCTCTGGCCGGCGCTGCTCGGTGCGGCTGCGCTCGCCTCAGGCTTCTCCCTGTCCGGCCACCAGGCGACGGAGCCGAACTCGACCTGGCTGTCACAGCTCGCCGACTGGCTGCACCTGGTCGCAGCCTCCGTCTGGGCCGGGGGCGTGCTCGCCCTCGCGCTCATCGTGTGGCCGCTCGCGCCGTCGCTCCGACGTGCTGCGTTCCTGGGCTTCTCCCGGATCGCGGTGGTGCTCGTCGCCGCGCTGGTGCTCGCGGGCACGTACCTCTCCGTCGTGCGGCTGCCCGAGGTCTCCGACCTCTGGCAGACCTCGTACGGGCAATTGCTGCTGGTCAAGATCGCGGTTGTCTCGCTCGCGCTGGCGTGGGGCGGGCTGCACCACGTGGTCGTCCGGCCCCGGCTCGAGCGCGGCACCGTTCCGGCTGGGGTGGGGCGCAGCCTGCTCGGCGAGAGCGCGGTGGCGATGGCGGTCCTGCTCGTCGCCGCGGTGCTCGTGAACGGCGCACCGCCGCCCCCGGTCGAGACCGGCCCTGCGGTGGCCGCCTCCCGGGCGCCGGGCTAGCCAGGCCGTGCTCGTCGCCATCTCCGGCGGCGCCGGCTTCCTGGGACTGCATCTCGCCCGACGACTCGTCCGCGACGGGCACGGGGTGCGCACGCTCGACCCGGCACCGCTACGCGACGCGGCGCTCGAGGCCGAGGTGGAGGAGCTCCGCGGCGACGTCCGCGTCGAGCGCGACGCTCGCGCGCTCGTGGCCGGCGCAGAGGTGCTCGTGCACGCCGCCGCGGCGCTGCCGATCGCGCGCTCGCGCCGCGCGATCCACTCGGTGAACGTCGACGGCACTGCGCGAACGCTCGCGGCCGCGCTCGAGGCCGGTGTGGAGCGCGTGGTGCTCGTCTCCTCCACGGCCGTCTACGGCGTGCCCGAGAGGCACCCGATCGAGGAGGACGACCGGCTGCTCGGGGTCGGTCACTACGGTCAGTCGAAGATCGATGCCGAGCGGGTCGCCGCCGAGTTGGGGAGGAGGGGGCTGGAGGTCGTCGTGCTCCGGCCCAAGACCTTTCTCGGGCCGG
>JAOUEK010000307.1 GCA_029858755.1 Thermoleophilia bacterium | reverse complement strand
GGCGCGGGTCGACCGAGATCGAGCTCTCGTCGAAGGAGTTCGCGGTGCTCCAGACCTTCATGCGCCGGCCCGACGAGGTGCTCACGCGGGACTACCTCCTCGAGCACGCCTGGGACTTCGCCTACGAGAATCGCTCGAACATCGTCGACGTGTACGTGCGGCACCTGCGCCGCAAGATCGACGAGCCGTTCGGCCGCCGATCGCTCGAGACGATCCGCGGCGCCGGGTACCGGCTCCGCGCGGCCAACGGCGCTTGAGACGCGTCCCCATCCGAGTCCGCGTCGCGGGCGCGTTCGCGCTGGCGATGGCCGTCGTCCTCGCCGCCACCGGCTGGTTCCTGTACGCGCGGCTCGGCTCGCATCTGGCCACGGCGCTCGACAACAACCTGCGGCTTCGCGCGCAGGACCTCGCAGCGCTCGTCCGGGAGCCCGGCGTGCCGCTCGCCGCGTCGAGCGGGGGCCCGCTGGTGGAGACCGGCGAGAGCTACGCACAGCTGCTCGGCCCCGACGGGCGCATCGTCGACGCGACGCCGCCGCTGGGCGAGACGCCGTTGCTCGACGACGACGAGCTCAGTGCGGCGCTGTCTGACCCGATCTTCGTCGACCACGGCCCGATCCCGGGCCTGGACGAGCCGTCGCGACTGCTCGCCGTCCCCGTGACCACCGGCGGCGAGCCGCTCGTGCTCGTCGTCGGCGCGACCCGCGAGGACCGAGCGGAGGCGCTCGCCGGGCTGCGCAACGTGCTCGTCGTCGCCGGGCCGATCGCGCTCGTGCTCGCCACGCTGGCGGGGTACGTGCTCGCGGGCCTATCGCTCGGCCCCGTCGAGTCGATGCGCCGACGGGCCTCCGAGATCTCCGCCGAGACCCCGGGGGAGCGCCTGCCGGTGCCGGAGACCGGCGACGAGGTCGAGAGCCTCGGGCAGACCCTGAACGAGATGCTCGCGCGGCTGGAGGCCGCGATCGACCGCGAGCGGGACTTCGTTGCCGACGCGGGTCACGAGCTGCGGACACCGCTCGCCCTGCTGCGCGCGGAGCTCGAGCTGGCGCTCCGCCACGCAACCGCTCCCGAGGAGCTGCGTGAGGCGATCCGCGTGTCGGTCGAGGAGGTCGACCGGCTCACGCAGCTGGCAGAGGATCTCCTGCTGATCGCCCGCGTGGATCGTGAGCGGCTGCCGCTGCAGGTCGAGCTGCTCGAGCCGGCGGAACTGCTCGGCTCGGTGGCGCGCCGGTTCGAATGGCGCGCGCAGGAGGCCGGCAGGCCGCTCAGCACGCGCGACTCGTCGGGGCTGCGCGTCGAAGGCGACCGGCTCCGGCTGGAGCAGGCCCTCGGGAACCTCGTCGACAACGCGCTCCGCCACGGTGACGGGGCGGTGCACCTCTCTGCGACCGCCGCCGGCGGCGCCGTCGAGCTGCACGTGACCGACCAGGGAAGCGGTTTCCCGGCGGAGTTCCTCCCCCGCGTGTTCGAGCGGTTCGCACGGCCGGATCAGGCGCGGAGCCGCGGCGGCTCGGGCCTCGGCCTCTCCATCGTCCGCGTGATCGCAGAGGCGCACGGCGGCAGCGCGCACGTCGTCAACCTCGACGACGGCGGCGCGGACGCCTGGGTCGTGCTGCCGGGACCGCAGCCGGCGGCGTAGCGTGCGCGGCGCCCCGAAGGGCCGCGGTCACTCGTAGCGCAGGGCCGAGATCGGGTCGAGGCGGGCGGCCCGCCATGCCGGGTAGAAGCCGAAGAAGAGCCCGACCGCGATCGCCGTCGAGGCGGCGAAGACGAGCGAGGGGCCGCCGATCACGGTCTGCCAGCCGGCGAAGGCCCCGATCGACCTGGTCGCCGCGACTCCGGCCACGAGCCCCACCGCCCCGCCGAAGACGCTCAGCGCGACGGCCTCGATCAGGAACTGCCCCTGGATCGTCAGCGGCCCGGCGCCGACGGACTTGCGGATCCCGATCTCGCGCGTCCGCTCCCGCACCGAGACCAGCATCATGTTCATGATCCCGATCCCGCCGACGAGGAGCGCGATCCCGCCGAGCGCGAACGTGAGGATGCGGAACGTGGTGGTCGCACGCTGCGCCTCCTTGACGATCGACGCCTGATCCTCGGCCGAGAAGTTGTCCGGATAGGTCTCGGGGAGGCCGTGCCGTACCCGGAGGAGATCCTCGATCTCCCCGATCGCCGCCTCGATCTCGCCCTCGCTTCGCACCCGGACGTCCATGTGCACGGTGTTCGGGCCGCCTCCGAGCAGCAGCCGCGTAACGATCGGGAGCGGGACGAAGATCCGGTTGTCGAGGTTCTCGTCGGCGAGCTTGCCCCGCCGGGCCTGGATCCCCACGACCTCGAACTCCCGGTTGCCCACCCGCACCGTCTGCCCGAGCGCGTCCTGGCCGGGGAAGAGCAGGCCCGCCGTGTCGAGACCGATCATGGCGACGTTGCGCCCGAATGCGACGTCGGTCTCGCTGATCACGCGCCCGGCGGCCGCGCGCTGGTTCTGGATCGTCGCGAACTCCGGAGTCACGCCCTCGAGGAACGTGTTCGCCTGATTGCGGCCCGCCGAGATGGTGAGGCTCTCGATGCTCTGATGCGGTGCCACCGCGTCGACCGTCGGCAGCTGCGCGACCGCCTCGACGTCGCCGGGAGTGATCGTCCGGTCGGTCGCAGACTGGCGCGTGCCGACGGCGATGAACTCGCCGTCCACCTTGACGACGTTGCCCCCGAGCCGACGGATGCTCTCCGCGACCTCCCGCTGCGCGCCGGTGCTGACCGCGGTGACCGCGACGAGCGACGCGACGCCGATCACGACCCCGAGGGCCGTGAGGAGGGCCCGGAACCAGTTCGCCCGGAGCGACCAGACCGCGATCCGCGCGTGCTCGAGCAAGCTCATCGCGCGAGCTCGAGTGCAGGCTCCGGCGTCGCCGGCAGGTCGGAGACGATGCGCCCGTCCGCCAGCCGGATGATGCGCGAGGCACGACGGCCGACCTCGTCTGAGTGCGTCACCATCCCGATCGTCGCGCCGCGTCGATGCACGCGGTCGAGGATCGCCAGCACGTCCTCGGCGCTGGAAGAGTCGAGGTTGCCGGTCGGCTCGTCGGCCAGCACGACCGAGGGCCGGACGACGAGAGCCCGGGCGATCGCGACCCGCTGTTGCTCCCCGCCGGAGAGCTGGCTCGGCCGGTGCCCGACGCGCTCCGAGAGGCCGACCTCGGCAAGCGCCTCGAGCGCCCGCTCGCGGCGTTCCGCGGACGGCACGCGGGCGTAGATCAGCGGCAGCTCGACGTTGCGGAAGGCGGTCGACCGCGGGATCAAGTTGTAGGCCTGGAAGACGAAGCCGATGTGCTCGCGCCGTACCCGCGCCCGCTCGTTCTCGTCCAACGCGGTCACGTCGTCCCCGAGCAACCGGTACGAGCCGGACGTCGGTCGGTCGAGGCATCCGAGGATGCCGAGCAGCGTCGTCTTCCCGGACCCGGACGGGCCCATGATCGCCACGTACTCGCCGTCCCGGATCTCGAAGCTGACGCCGTTCAGCGCCGCGACGGACACGTCGCCGGTGCTGTGCAGCT
>JAOUEK010000306.1 GCA_029858755.1 Thermoleophilia bacterium | reverse complement strand
CTGGGCGGCTGCCCCGTCGTCTCCGCGACGCAGCAACAGCCTGGCGAGATCCGAGCACAGCGTCGAGTAGAAGCCACGGTCGCCGAGCTCCTCCAGCTCGGCGATGCCGCTCCGCAGCACACTCTCGGCGGCAGCGTCGTCCCGCGCCCTCTCCTCGACGAAGGCAGCACTCATGGCCGCGGCCGCCGCCTCGATCCTCAGGCCCGCGTCGCGCGAGGCCGCGACACCTTCCTCGTACGCTGCTCGCGCCTCGTCGAAGCGGCCGAGGGAGGCGAGCACGCGGCCCATACGCCGTTTTGCACCTCCCAGCTCGAGCGGCCCGCGGGCGCTCGCGATTGCCGCCTCGGTCTCGCGGAGCACCTGCTCCACCGGTGTGGGGCCGAACTGGAGCGCGGCTCCCTGCCAGGCGCCCAGGTACTGCGCGAGGTGGGATGCCCCCGCTGCGCGCGCGTGCTCGACTCCACGCACGAGAGCGGCTCGACCTTGCTCCGCGCGCAACGCG
This sequence comes from Thermoleophilia bacterium, assembly GCA_029858755.1. GTDB lineage: Bacteria > Actinomycetota > Thermoleophilia > Gaiellales > Gaiellaceae > Gaiella. The sequence goes on along the minus strand of JAOUEK010000306.1, from coordinate 3,051 downwards.
CTCCAGCTGACGCCGAACTGCATCCACTCCACTTGCGCGAGGCCCCGCCGGTCGTCGAGAGACTCCATCACGCTGCGTAGCTCGTCGATGCGCGGCTGCACGACGACGCTGTCGTGCGCCCCGGTCGTGAAGTCGAGGCCGAACGCGAGCAGCTCGGCCCATGCCCGAGACCGCGGGTCGTCGAGGCTCTCCACCTCGGCGATCGCGTCCCGCGCGGCATCGAGGCGGCCCGACTGGATGAGCGGCCACATCAGCTCGATCAGCAGGTCGAGCCGGTGGGGGTCGCCCGCGGGGAGGAGCGCGGCCGCGCGCTCCAGCAGCCCGCCCGCGGCAGCGACGTCTCCGCGCCCGAGCGCGCCGCGCGCAGCCCGACCGAGGTGCTCTGCGGCCTGCTCGGCGAGGGCGCGCAGCCGGGGGTCGGCGCGGTCGAGCGCGAGGCGGTTGGCGTGGGCCTGCTCGAGGTGGTAGCCGGCGATCTCGTCCAGCTCGACGATGCCCGCGTGATGCTCGAGCCAGCCGGCGAAGCGCTCGTGCAGCTCCGCGCGCGTCTCCTTGGGTAGCGCGTCGTAGGCCGCGTCGCGGATCAGCAGGTGCCGGAAGCGGAACGCGTCGTCGCCCGCGAACGTCGCCTGGTCGGGACGGATCACGTCCTTGCGCACGAGCGTCAGCAGATGCGCCGGCACGCTCTCGCGACCCGGCTCCTCGGCCAACTCCCGCACGACGCCGAGATGGAACACCTGCCCCTCGACCGAGCCGCAGCCGATCACGTCGCGCTCCTCGGCGCCGAGCCGGTCGAGGCGCGCCTGCAGCAGCGCCTGGATCGTCGGCGGCACCACGATCTCCGCCTCCCCGTTCTCGGCGACCATCGCCAGCATCTCCTCGATGAACAACGGGTTGCCGTCGGCCGCGGCGAGGATCCGGCTGCGGACATCCGGAGCGAGCGTCGCACCGCCCGGCAGCTCGTCCACGAGCAACTCGCAATCGCCTGCCGAGAGCGGCTCGAGCAGGATCGTGGCCGCGTTCAGCTTGCCCCCGCCCCAGCCCGAGCGCTCTTCGAGCAGCTCCGGCCGCGCCATGCAGAGCAGAAAGATCGGCGCGTCGCGCGACCAGTCGGCGACGTGCTCGATCAGGTCGAGGAACACCGCCTCCGCCCACTGGATGTCGTCGAGCACGACGATCTGGGGACGCTCGGCCGCCCGGCCCTCGAGGAGCTTGCGGAAGGCGAGTTGCGTCTCGGCCGGCGACGTCCCGATCACCGACTCCGGATCGACGCCGATCGCGACCAGGATCTCCACCAGCGGCCAGTACGTGATGTCCTCCCCGTAGTGCAGGCAGCGGGCGCGGAGCACGTCGACCCCGTCGCCGACGTCGGCGAGGAACTCGGCCACGAGCCGCGACTTCCCCACCCCCGCCGGCCCGAGCAGCGTGAACAGATGACACGCGCGCTCCGCGACGACGAGCTCGTACTCGCCTGCGAGCCGCGCCTTCTCGCGCACACGGCCGACGAGCGGGGCATCCAGGTGGCGGGCGAAGGCCTCCGCAGTCGGGTCGACCGAGACGAGCCGAAACGCGGGCACCGGCTCGCGCTTGCCCTTCAGCTCCAGTGGCTCCACCGCCACCACCTCGACCGCGTCACGCACGAGCGCCAGCGTGCCGGCGCCGATCAGCACCTCGCCCGCCGCGGCAGCCTGCTCCAGCCGCGCCGCCGTGTTCACCGCATCCCCCGTGACCAGGGTCTCCCCCTCCCCCGCCACCACCTCGCCCGTGTTCACGCCCGTGCGGAAGGAGAGCGCCACCCCCAGCTCCTCCCCCAGGGAGCCGATCCGGTCGCGGATCTCGCCCACGGCGCGCACCGCGCGCAACGCATCGTCCTCGTGCGCCACCGGGATCCCGAACACCGCCATCACGGCATCGCCGATGAACTTCTCCACCGTCCCCCCGTGGCGCTCCACGATCGCGCGGATCTCCTCGAAGTAGCGACCCATCGTCCGCCGCAGGCTCTCCGGGTCGAGCTGCTCCCCGAGCGCCGTCGACCCGGAGACGTCGCAGAACAGCACCGTCACCGTCTTGCGCTGCTCGCGCGCCCGCGCGGCCGGCACGAGCTCCGCCCCGCACGCGCCGCAGAACCGAAACCCGTCGGGATTCTCCTGCCCGCAGGACGCGCAGCTCGGCATGCGGCGAGCCTACACACGCCCGGTCGGGCTCAGGACGTCAGACCTGGCGTTCTTGCAGGTACTTCTTGAGCCCGAGGTACGGGAGCACGAAGACGGCGATCAGCGAGACCGCCCAGACGATCACTGCGGCCAGCACCCAGGTGACGACGCCGGAGATCGTGAAGCCGTCCGAGATCAGGTCGGTAATGATCAGCGAGACGAGCGTGGCGATCAGCGAGACGCCGCCGAGCGCGGCCGAGTCGTTGCGCCGGAACTGGCTGGCGAGGAACGGCGTCAGCAGCGCGACCGTCACGGTGAAGACCACGACGGCGACGACGAAGCCCGTGACGTCGATGTCCATCTTGTCGAGCACGAGCGCCGCGACGATCAGGCCAACCGCGTTGCCGGCCAGCACCACCGCCGTCCTCACGATCAGACGAATCACCGCCGCGACGATAGAGGATCGGCCGACGGCGTTCAACCTCCGTCCGGACTACGCTCCTCGCCATGCAGTTGCACCGTGTGCTCGTGGCCAACCGGGGCGAGATCGCGCTCCGTGTCTTCCGGACGTGCGCGCGCCTCGGGATCGGGACGGTCGCGGTCGCCGCGCCCGACGACCTGGGATCGCTCCACGCCCGTAGTGCCGACACGGCGGTCGAGATCGCCTCGTACCTCGATCCCGACGAGCACGTCCGCGCCGCGCGCGACGCAGGCGCCGACGCCGTCCACCCGGGCTACGGCTTCCTCGCCGAGAGCGCCGACTTCGCGGCGGCCGTCGAGGACGCCGGGCTGACCTGGGTCGGCCCGCCGTCAGCGGTGCTACGGCTCGGCGGCGACAAGCTCGCGGCGAAGCGGGTCGCGGCGGCCGCGGGTGTCCCCGTCGTTCCCTCGGGGTCTC
>JAOUEK010000305.1 GCA_029858755.1 Thermoleophilia bacterium | reverse complement strand
CGTGCTCGACCTCGAGCGACAGGGCGTCGAGGCGGAGACCGTCGCGACCGCCGTCGAGGCACTCGAGCCGGAGCGCGTGCGCGCGGCGCGCATCGTCGAGCGGCGCGGCCCCGGGCCGGCGACGGCTCGCCACCTCGCACGGCGGGGCTTCTCGGACGACGTGATCGAGCTGGCCATTGCGTACGGCCGGGGATGACGGATAGGATGGGAGGGCTTCATCCGACAATTCCCTGCACAGAACGTCTTTCCGAAACGGCAGTACTCGTGAGGATCCCGACCGTTACCCATCGCCCGGCCGCAGCGTCTCGTCGTGCGGCCGCGGAGGAGGACACTCCGGCCTAGGAGTCTCGTCGCTGCGCCGTGCCGGAAGCCGCCTGCTCGGGCGGATCGCCGGATGTGAGCCCCGCGGCATACCGCCGCGGACAACCCAGTCTCCCGAAGGGAGAAGCGGATGCTCACGGTCATCGCGGTTCTGGCAGGGCTCGTCGTGGGGGGCGGTGCCGCCACGGCGTGGCTCCGCAAGACGAGCGGCTCGCGACTGCGGGCGGCCGAGGAGCGGCGGAGCGCGTTGCTCAGCGACGCGGAGCGAGAGGCAGAGTCGGTTCGCAGGGAGGCGCGCGTCGAGGCGCGGGAGGAGGCGGTGCGGCTCCGCGCCGAGATCGAGCGCGAGCTCCACGACCGCCGCGTCGAAATGGCGACGGTCGAGCAGCGGATCATCCAGCTCGAGGCCGATGTCGAGGAGAAGCTCGACGAGCTCACCCGGCGGGAGCAAGGAGTCGCCGACCGCGAGGCGCACGCCCGCCAGCTCCAGGAGGAGCTGAAGACCGCCAAGGAAGACGCCGCACGGGAGCTCCAGCGCGTCGCCGGCCTCACGGACGCGGAGGCGCGGGCGATCGTGCTCGAGCGCTCGGAGGACCTCGTCCGCCACGAGCTCGCGCGGCGGGTGCGGCAGCTCGAGGAGGAGGCGCGCGCGGAGTCGCGGCGCCGGGCGCGAGCGCTCGTCGCCGACGCGTTGCAGCGGGTCGCGGCCAGCCACACCGCCGAGACCACGGTCACCGTGGTCGAGCTGGCCTCCGACGACATGAAGGGGCGCATCATCGGGCGTGAGGGACGGAACATCCGGGCGCTCGAGCACCTCACGGGCGTCGACTTCATCATCGACGACACGCCGCATGCAGTCGTCCTCTCGTCCTTCGACGGCCTCCGCCGCGAGGTGGCACGCGTCACGCTGGAGAAGCTGATCGAGGACGGCCGCATCCACCCGGCGCGGATCGAGGAGATGTACTACCAGTCCAAGGCGGAGCTCGACGACCACGTTCGCCAGGCCGGCGAGCAGGCGGTCTTCGAGGCGAACTGCGGCCAGTTCCACGAGGAGCTCGTGAAGGTGCTGGGCCGGCTGCGATATCGGACGAGCTACGGGCAAAACGTGCTCAAGCACACGCTCGAGGTCGTGCACCTCGCCGGGATCATGGCCGCCGAGCTCGGCGCGAGCGTGAAGACGACACGGCGCGGTGCGTTGCTGCACGACGTCGGCAAGGCGATGACGCACGAGGTCGAGGGCCCGCACGCCCTCGTCTCGGCGCAGCTCGCGCGACGCTACGGGGAGTCCGACGGCGTCGTGCATGCGATCGAGGCGCACCACTACGACGTGCAGCCGCAGACGGTGGAGGCGGTGCTCGTGATCGCCGCCGACGCGATCTCCGCATCGCGGCCGGGCGCCCGCGGCGAGAGCCTCGAGCACTACATCAAGCGGCTTGCGTCGCTCGAGGAGCTCGCCACGGCGAAGCCCGGCGTGGCGAAGGCGTACGCGCTGCAGGCAGGGCGGGAGATCCGCGTGATCGTCGAGCCGACCGAGGTCGACGACGAAGGCGCGGCGCTGCTGTCGTTCGAGATCGCCAGGGAGATCGAGGATCAGCTCGAATATCCCGGCCAGGTGAAGGTGATCGTGATCCGCGAGTCGCGTGCGGTGGAGGTGGCGAAGTGACCGAGTTCGTGCTCATCGGCGTGATCGTGGGCGTGGTGTGGTTCGCAGTGATCCTCGCGTGGGCGCTGCGCGCGCACACGAGCGAATAGCGCGGCCCGGGGGTCGGCCCCACCCGGGCGCCTACAATGGGCCGCTCGATGAGGCGCTACCACGTCACCACGTTCGGCTGCCAGATGAACGCTCACGACTCCGAGCGGATCAAGGGCATGCTCGAGTCGCTCGGGCTCGGTGAGGCTCCCGGGCCCGAGACCGCCGACGTCCTCGTTTTCAACACCTGCACGATCCGCGAGAAGCCCGACACGCGCCTCGCCGCCTACCTGGGCGATGCGGCGGCGAGGAAGCGGCGCCACCCCGAGACGGTGATCGCGGTCGGCGGCTGCTACGCGGAGGCGCAGCGGGAGCGGATCTTCCAGCTCTACCCGTTCGTGGACGTCGCCTTCGGGCCCGGCTCGATCCCGCACCTCGGCGAGTGGATCTCCGCCGGCGGGCTCGCGGTCGGCCGGAGCCGCTTCGGCGCGCACGACCACTTCGCGGCTGACCTGCCCATGCACCGGGAGCGGCGCCACCAGGCGTGGGTGCAGGTCTCCATGGGGTGCAACTCGATCTGCTCGTACTGCATCGTCCCGGCAGTGCGCGGACGCGAGCAGAGCCGGCGGCCCGGCGAGATCGTCGCGGAGGTGACGGGGCTCGCGGCCGAGGGCGTGCGCGAGGTGACGCTGCTCGGCCAGAACGTGAACTCCTGGGGGCGCGACCTGCAACCGGCGCTCCGCACCGAGTTCGGCGAGCTGCTCCGCGCGGTGGACGCCGTCGAGGGCATCGAGCGCATCCGCTTCACGAGCCCGCACCCCAAGGACTTCCGCGAGCCCGTGATCCGGGCGATCGCAGAGTGCGACGCCGTGTGCGAGCACGTGCACCTCCCGCTCCAGTCGGGGTCGACCCGCGTCCTCCGTCGCATGCGCCGCACGTACTCGCGGGAGCGCTACCTGGCCCTGGTCGAGCGGCTGCGCAGCGCGATCCCGGACCTCGCGCTCGGAACCGACGTGATCGTGGGCTTCCCGGGCGAGACCGAGGACGACTTCGCCGAGACGTTGGAGGTCGTGGAGCAGGTCGGCTTCGACAGCGCCTTCACGTTCGTCTACTCGCCGCGACGGGGCACCGAGGCGGCGGCGATGCCGGACCAGGTCGCCGACGAGGTGAAGGGGGAGCGACTCGAGCGGCTCGTCGACCTCGTCCAGCGGCGGGCGGCCGAGCGGAACCAGGCCCGGGTCGGGCGCACCGAGGCGGTGCTCGTGGAGGGCGCGAGCAGGACCGACGCCTCGCTCCTGCGCGGCCGGACGCGTCGCAACACGACCGTCGTCTTCGCCGGCTCGGCGGCTCCGGGTGACCTCGTCGACGTGGTCGTCGAGTCCGCGACGTCGACCACGCTCCGCGGCCGCGAGGCCGCGCTCGTCGCGGCCTGAGCGGGCCGCGCCCGTCGATGTCGCTCGCGGTCGAGGTGATCGCGGTCTTCGGGCCGACCGCGTCCGGGAAGACGGCCGTCGCCGACGCGCTCGCCGACCGACTGGGGACGGAGGTCGTCTCCGCGGATGCGCTGCAGGTGTAC
>JAOUEK010000304.1 GCA_029858755.1 Thermoleophilia bacterium | reverse complement strand
GGGATCGCAGAGAGGCTGATCCGCGCGGTCGGCCAGTGGGCGTCCGAGCGCGGCTGCGAGCGGGTCTTCCTCTTCGTGCAGGAGTCGAACGTGCGCGCCCTGAGCCGCTACGAGCGCGCCGGCTTCCGACCCACCGGCGCCCGCCGGCCCACGGGACGGGGGCGCGCCGGCTTCAAGCTCGTGCTCGCAGCGCCGGTCGAGGAGCTCGTCGCGGCGTCGTAGACTCGAACGATGCGGGACCTCCCCACCGGCACCGTCAGCTTCCTCTTCACCGACATCGAGGGCTCGACGCGCCTGCTGCAGGAGCTCGGTGACGACTGGGCACAGGTCGTCCGCGACCACCATCGCCTGATGCGCGAGGCGTTCGCCGCCGCCAACGGGCGCGAGGTGGACACCCAGGGTGACGCGTTCTTCGCAGTTTTCGGGCGTGCGCGGGACGCGATCGACGCAGCAATCGCCTGCCAGCGGGCCCTTGCCGCACACGAGTGGCCCCGCGAAGCCACGATCAGGGCCCGCGTGGGCATCCACACGGGCGAGCCCCGCCTCGAGGACGAGGGCTACCTCGGCGTCGACGTCGTCCGCGCCTCGCGCGTGTGCGCAGCCGGCCACGGCGGCCAGGTCGTGATCACCGCGTCCACGCGCGAGCTCGTCCGCGGGAACGAGCCGGAGGACGTCGAGATCCGCGACCTCGGCGAGCACGCGCTCAAGGGCCTCGACCGACCCGAGCGGCTGTTCGAGCTCGTCGTGAGCGGCCTACCCGCCGAGCACCCAGCGCTCAGGGCCGAGCCGGCGGGGACCGCGGGAGTGCTGGGCTCCGACTGGCGCCGCCAGCTCGACGGGGCGCTCGCCGCGCTGAGCGCCGTCCCCGGCCCCGCCTGGGAGAAGCAGCTGGAGCGAGCCCTCGACCAGCTCGGCGCGAAGGTGGAGCGTGGAGCCGGGACGCCGCGGACGAGCCGGACGCCCGCCCGCGCGCTCACGGTCTTCGGGCTCGCGCTCACCGTGATCGTCCTGCTCGCCGCGGTTGGCGTCGTCGCCATCGTCGTCTGGCTCGTCGAGCTCCTCTACTGAGCGCCGGTACGGCGCCGACGACTGCCGGGGGCATGACTGGTCGTCGCGACGCTCGAGCGGATCGGCCTCGAGTGCTCTCGCCGGGCGAGCACGACCCCGCGGTCGCCGTGCCGACGGTGGAGCGGTTGCCGGCCGCGCTCACCCGGCCCCGCTGAGCTCGCGGCCGGCCACGTAGACGCGGTCGACGGCGAACGCGTCGTCGAGCACCACGAGGTCGGCGGGCGCTCCGGCGCACAGGAGCCCGGCGTCGGGACGCCCCACCAGGCGCGCCGGAGCGCGCGTGACGGCGTCCGCCGCCTCCGCCACGGGCACGCCGAGCTCGACCAGCATCCGGAGACCCCAGGACAGGGGCCTCGCCGACCCGGCGAGCGTCCCGTCGGCGAGGCGCGCCGCGCCGTCCGCGACGAAGACCTCGCGCTCTCCCAGCGTCGTCACGCCGTCTCCGGCGCCGACAGCGGCGACGGCGTCGGAGACCAGCACGACCCTGCCCCGGGCAGCCCGCCAGGCTGCGAGCACCGCGTCGGGAGCGACGTGGACGCCGTCCGCGATCAGCATCACCGTGACGTCGTCGCGTGCGAGCGCGACGCCGGCCACCCCCGGGTCGCGGTGGTGGAACGGCCGCATCGCGTTGAACAGGTGCGTCACGGCGCGCGCGCCGCCGTCGAACGCGGCGTGCGCGACGGAGGCGGTCGCGTCCGTGTGCCCCACGGAGACGAGGATTCCCCGCACGACGAGGGCGTCGAGCACCTCGTCGGCGTCGTCGAGCTCGGGCGCCAGCGTGACGGTGGTCACGCGGCAGCCCGCGAGCAGGAGCGCGGCCAGCGTGTCGAGCCCCGGGCGTATGAGGTGCTCGGACGGGTGCGCCCCCGCGTGGCCGGGGCTGAGGAAGGGGCCTTCGAGGTGCGCACCCAGGATCCGCGCCGGGGTGCCCCGGTCGAGAGCCTGCCCGATCGAGCTCAGGACGTCGACCATTCCCTCGAGCGGAGCGCTGACCACAGTCGGCTGGTACCAGAGGACGCCGTCACGGGCGAGCGCCTGGCCCATGGCCACGAGCTCCCCGGGCTCGGCGCGCTGCACGTCGACGCCGCCGTAGCCGTTCACCTGCAGGTCGACGAGGCCCGGGATCGCGACGCCTCGGCCATGCCCGGGCAAGCCGACCCCCGTCACCACCCCGTCCTCCACCTCGACGTCGCCGCGGACGAGCGTGCCCTCGACGACCGCTGCCGCTACACCCAACCGCACCGGAGTAGCCTACGCATGCCGATGGGGACGGACACCTCTCCCTTCGACCTCACCGGGCGCAAAGCCGTGGTCACCGGCGCCTCCGGCGGCATCGGGGCGGCGATCGCGATCGCGCTCGCGCGCGCCGGCGCCGACATCGCGGGCATCGCCCTCGACGAGGCGGAGGAGACGGCCGCCGCGATCCGGGCGCTGGGACGCGAGGCGGTGATGATCGTGGGCGACACCGGCGTGCCCGACGACGTCGAGCGACTCGCCGATCGCGCCGTCGACGACCTCGGCGGCATCGACGTCTGGGTGAACAACGCGGCCGGCCTGCTCGTGAAGCCGCTCCTGGAGACGACGGACGAGGACTGGCACGGACTGCTGGCCGCCAACCTGCACGGCTACTTCTACGGCTGCCGTGCGGCCGCCCGACGGATGGTCGCACAGGGGCACGGCGGGCGGATCCTCAACGTCTCTTCCGCCGCCGACGTGCAGCCGCTGGCCGACCTCTCGGCCTACATCACCGCGAAGGGCGGCGTCGTCGGACTCACGAGGACGCTCGCGCTCGAGCTCGCGCCGCACGGCATCACCGTCAACGCGATCGCCCCGGGTGCCACGGAGACGACGATGAACCGGCACTCGTACACGCCGGCGGTGCGTGCCGCGTACCGGGAGCGGATCGCGCTCGGCCGCATCGGCGTGCCCGAGGACGTGGCGGACGCCGCCGTGTTCCTCGTCTCCGACGCCGCCCGCTACGTGACCGGGCACGAGCTGCTCGTCGACGGCGGGCTGACGATCAACGGCACCGTCGGGCACGCGCGCGACTGACGTGCGGCGAGCGTTCGGGCCGCGAGCCGATCCCGATCGTCAGCCAGGACCGAACGGCCGTCGCGCGCGCGGACGCGTCACGGTCTGCGATCATGGCGGCACGACGGGCAACCGACTGCAACCCGAAGATCGCGCCCACGTCGCGCAGATCACCGACCCGGACCTGCGCGAGACGGTGGTCGCGTCACTGCTCCGCCACCGCTCGCCGGAAAGCCTGCGGGCGGGCGACCCGGCTCCCGACGTCTCGCTCGTCGATGCCGACGGGAACACGCTCGCCTTGCACACCCTGCTCGGGACGCGGCCGGTGCTGCTCGTCTTCGGCAGCTACACCTGAGCGCCGTTTCGCCGCCGGTCGGGCGACGTCGAGGATCTCCACCGGCGCCACTCCGCCGTCGCCGACGCGTACTTCGTCTACATCGCCGAGGCACACGCGATCGACGAGTGGCAGCTCGAATCCAACGAGGCCGAAGGG
>JAOUEK010000303.1 GCA_029858755.1 Thermoleophilia bacterium | reverse complement strand
TTCGTCGAGAACGTGAAGCCGAAGGACGTCAACACGGTCCGGCTGTTCCTCGAGCAGGATCAGCGCGTCAGGGAGTTCCAGTTCGTCTCGAAGGCCGACGCCCTCAAGCGCATGCAGAAGAAGTACCCGGAGCTCACGGCGAACCTCCCCTCGAACCCGCTCCCCGCGTCGTACGAGGTGTCGCCGACGGTGGCCGAGGAGGTGAAGGGCCTCGCCGCCGACCTGCGCGCCCAGAAGTTCGCAGGCGTGGAGCGGATCAAGGACGGCCAGCAGACGTCGAAGCGGATCCTGCAGGTGGCACGCGTGATCGAAGGCGTGTTCCTCGTCGCGGTCGTCGTGCTCCTGGCAGCGTCGGTGCTGCTGATCGCGAACACGATCCGCCTGTCGATCTTCTCGCGACGGCGTGAGATCGAGGTGATGAAGCTCGTCGGCGCGACCAACTGGTTCGTTCGCGGGCCCTTCATGCTGGAGGGGCTGCTCTGCGGTGCCGCGGGCGCGATCTCGGCGGTGGTGCTGCTCCTGCTCGGCAAGGAGATCGCGCTGCCGGCGATCCTCGGGCACATCGACACCTCCGACGACGTGCGCGCCCTCGGCTTCACGCTGACGGCGGTGATCCTGATCGGCGTCGGCCTCGGCGTCGGGGCCCTGGGCTCCGGCATCACCCTGCGCCGCTACCTGCGGGTCTGAGCCGCCGGTCGCGCGGGGGGCCGCTCGCTACCGTTCGCCGATGCCCGGACGACGACGTGGAGCGCGGCGACCACCGAAGCGGCCCAGCCGCTCTCAGCGCCACGCCCGCGCCGGTGACGCCTACCGTCGGGCGGCCGTGAAGCAGGCCGAGCGGCGCATCGAGATCCGGCTCCCGACCCGGCGCACGGAGCCGGAGACGGTCGTCGCGCACCTCGGGCCGACGAACTCGGGCAAGACGTACGACGCGCTGCGCTTCCTCGCGGAGACGGGTCGCGGGGTGTACGCGGGCCCGCTGCGCATGCTCGCGCAGGAGGCGCACCGGAGGCTGGCCGGCGAGCTCGGAGCCGACCAGGTGGGCCTCGTCACCGGTGAGGAGCGCGTGAACGAGCACGCGCCGATCGTCTGCTGCACCGTCGAGATGGCGCCGCTCTCCGGTCACGTGCTGGTGCTCGACGAGGTGCAGTGGGCCGACGACGAGGAGCGGGGCGCGGCGTGGACGCAGCTGATGCTCGCCGGGGAGTACCGCCACATCAGGGTGCTCGGCGCGCTCGACGCGCTGCCCCTGGTCGAGCGCGCGTTCCCGCGGTGCGAGCTCCGCGTCCACGACCGCAAGCTGCCGCTGGAGTGGGTCGGCGAGCGCAGCCTGCGCTCGCTGGAGCCCGGCAGCGTCGTCGTCGCCTTCAGCCGCAAGGCGGTGCTGGCGCTCGCGGGCGAGGTGCATCGCCTGCAGCCGGACCGGGTCGCCGTCCTCTACGGGGCGATGCCGCTTGCGTCGCGGCGCGAGGAGATCGACCGCTTCCTGCACGGCCGGGCGGACGTCTGCGTCGCCACCGACGTGCTCGGGCACGGCGTGAACCTGCCCTGCGAGACGCTGCTCTTCGCGGAGACCACGAAGTTCGACGGGCAGCAGCGGCGCGACCTCGAGCCGTGGGAGCTCGCCCAGATCGCCGGTCGCGCCGGTCGGTTCGGCCTCGTCGAGCGCGGCCACGTCGGCGTGCTCGTCGGCCTGCCGTGGGCGAGCGCCGAGCCCGAGCTCGTGCGGGCCGCTCTCGAGCCGCACGTCGAGCTGCCGCATGGGCACCGCGGGTACCGCATCGTCGACGAGGCTCGCATCGGGCCGCGCCTCGGCGACCTCAACGTGGACGATCCGCGCGACCTCGATGCGGCGCTCGCCGCGTGGCATCGCGTGGCCACCAGGCAGTGGGCGCACGAGAGCTGGCTCGCGGTCGAGTCGCTCGCGCCGATCCGGGGGCGGCTGTCGGTCGTGCAGCGCCACCTCGCGGGGCGGGGGCGGCGACTGTCGCTCGCCGATACGTGGACTCTCGTGAACGCTCCGATCGACGAGGACGGTGCCGAGATCCTTGGCGTGCTCGCCCTCGCCGTCGCGGGCGACACGGCGCAGCGCCACCTGCTGCAGTGGCTCCTCGACGTCTCCCGCCTGCGCGAGGCGTCGCTCGAGGAGGCCGAGCAGGCAGGTGGCCTCGCCGCGATCCTCCGCTGGTTCGGTCTGCAGTTCCCCGGTGTGGCGGGGGTGACGATCGAGAAGGCTGCCGCGCTCGAGCAGGCGGCCGCCGAGCGCGTCGTGTCGCGGCTGGCGGTCGAGGTCCGCCAGGGCCAGGTCGGTCGCTGTCGCTCCTGCGGCGCCTCGTGCCCCCCGTGGTTTCCGCTCTGTGACCGCTGCGCGCGCTCGTGACGGCGGCCGTGATAGAACCGACCGCATGACCAGGGACGAGATCCGCGCGCTCGACGTCTTCTCCGGCCTGACCGACGCCGGCGCCGACCGGGTCGCCGCCTGCGCAGCCGAGCTCGAGGTGCCGGCGGGCCAGGTGCTCGCCCTCCAGGGAGACACCGGCTCGGGGATGTTCGTGCTGCTCGAGGGGACGGTCATCGTGGAGCTCCGCAGCGGTCAGGTCGAGCTGGGGCCCGGCGAGCCGGTCGGAGAGCTCTCGCTGCTCGCGCCCGGTGCGTCGCGCGTCGCGCGCGTCAGGGCGAAGACACCGGTGCGCTGCCTCGGCCTCGGCCGGGAGGACTTCCTGGCCCTGCTCGAGGACGAGCCGGCGCTCGCCCGCGCGCTCCTGCGGACGCTCGCGGGCCGCTTCGCCGGCATGCTGTCCGCCTAGCGACGCGGCGCGCGGTGGCGGGAACCGGACAGAGCGCGGGGACGAAGCTGATCGTCGACAATCGCCGGGCGCGTCACGACTACGAGCTGCTCGAGCGGGTGGAGGCTGGGATCGTGCTCACCGGCACGGAGGTCAAGTCGCTCCGCGAGGGCCGGGTCACGATCGCGCACGCGTACGCCGACATCCGCGACGGCGAGGCGTGGCTCGTCGGGGCCTCGATCGAGGAGTATGCGCAGGGATCGGTCGGCGCGCACCGCCCCGAGCGCGACCGCAAGCTCCTCCTGCACCGCCGCGAGATCGACTCGCTGCTCGGCAAGGTGCGCGAGAAGGGGCTGACGCTCGTGCCCACGCGGATGTACTTCAAGGACGGGCGCGTCAAGGTCGAGCTGGCAGTGGGGCGTGGACGGGAGAAGGTGGACAAGCGGCGGGTGATCGCCGAGCGTGACGCGACGCGGCAGATGGAGCGCGCGCTCCGCCGGAGGCGCTAGCCGCTCCGTGACGGCCGAGCCCTCGTCTGCTGCCGGTGTCCGCTGGGACCTCTCGCGGGCATTCGCCGACACCGCAGCCGCCCGCACCGCGCTCGGGCGCGCGAGGACGCTCGCCGCGGAGCTCGCCGGGCAGGCACCCGCGGCCGCCGAGCTCGAGCCCGCGGTGCTTCGCGAGCTGCTCGACCGCGTGAGCGAGCTGGTCGAGCTTCGCGACGCGCTCGACCCGGAGTTCGGGTACCCGGGCCTGCGCCTGCTCGCCGATCTCTCCGACGGCGAGGCGCGCGATCTGATCGCCGAGTGC